>NZ_JBAKFV010000012.1:0-215337 GCF_036889365.1 Caulobacter sp. CCNWLW153 | reverse complement strand
CGAACTGCGCTCCAGCCCAAGGCCCGCGCCAGCCACCACAGCAACCATCATCCGCCCCTAGATGCGACGATGCGGGCAAGCAGCCCCGCTTATGATTCTAGGTCGGAGGGAGCGCGCATTGGTTTAGCTTTAACTTGCGATGACCGGATAAGGGTACCGGCGGCCCCAACTCGCCCTCACCCCAGTTCCCCCAGCCATCCGTCCCAGCGCTGCTTGCTGACGCCGGGGTCGTCGCGGGGCTTGTCTTCCAGGGCGGCTCGGTAGGCCGCCAGCGTGGCGCCGTAGGTGTCGGCGAACAGGCGGGCCATCTGGGCGGGGCTGGAAAAGCCCAGGCGCTGGACCAGGGCCGCGTCGTCGGAGGCGGCGGGGTCCTGGGTGTCGAGGGCGCGGCGCAGGGCGTCCAGGCGGATCAACTGGATGAAGCGGGCAACGCCCCCCTGCTTTTCGAACAGGCGATAGAGCGAGGAGCGCGAGACGCCGGCGCCCGCGGCGATGGCCTCCACCGACAGCGCCTTGTCGGCCAGGCGCGGAATGACGAAGCGGCGCACGGCCTCGCGGCGCGAGAGATCGCGACGCTGGTCCTCGCGGCCGGCGCGCGCGGCGTCGCCGCCCGCCGACGACAGGATGTCGACGAAGGCCCGGCCCAGGGCCGGCAGCGCCGCCGAGGCCAGGGTGTCGCCGTGGCGGGCCAGCGAGGCGAGAAAGTCGGCCAGCACCAGGTTGTGGGGCGGGGCCAGCACCTGTCCGTGAAGCCGACCCGCCGGCCCCAGGGCCGCCTCGATGACGTCGCGGGCGATGCTGGCGGTCAGGATCAGGGCGTCGTCGTGCTCGGTGCGCATCGGCCGGCGGGTGTCGAGCAGCACGCTCATGCCCGCTTTCAGCAGGCGCGGCGGGCCGGGGGCCTGCAGCCGCACCTGGCCTTTCAGCACGTGGGTCAGCACGAAGTGGTCGAAGCCGTCGCCGGCGATCCGCTCGCGGCGGGCATGGACCACGCCCGACAGGCGGCGTTCGAACAGCAGCACCTTGTCCAGCCGCCAGCCCCGCACCCGCGCGAAGAACGGACCATCGCCGCGGCTGACGTCGGAACCGCGTGAATAGAGCGTGGCGTAGAGCGCGAAGGCCTCGTCGACCGGATGATCGTCGCTGGAGAAGCGGAAGCTGTCGGCGGCGGCGCTGGTGGGCATGTCAGGCGCTCGCGGTCTCGAGGGTCTCGCGCGCCAGTCGTCGCCAGGGGCGCGCGCCAAGGGCGGCGGCGAGGGCGGCGAGGGCGGCGGCCAGGGTCGTGACCAGCGCCAGGGCCATGGCCAGGCCGTGCGGGCCGGCGAACAGGCGGTCGCTGACCACGCCGGTCAGCAGCGGCCCGAAGCCGAGGCCGGCGACGGTGACGAAGGCCAGGTACAGGCCGTTCATCGGCGGGCGCAGGGGCGAGGGGCTCAGCGGCTGCAGGCCGGCCAGGGCCGCCAGGGCCGCGCCGCCGCCCCCGGCGGTGATCAGGAACAGGGCGGCCGCGGCGACGGCCGGCGTGCTCGCGCCCGCCAGCAGGACCGCGCCCAGGACGGCCAGGGCGAGGCCTCCGGCCAGGACCGGGGCCGGGGCGCCGCCCGCCCGCAGGCGGCGATCCATCAGCCAGCCGGCCGCCAGGTGTCCGCTCGGGGCGGCGACCAGCACCACGGCGCCGGCCAGCAGCGCGCTGGCGGCGGCGGGCAGGCCGCAGGCGCGATTGACGATCGAGGGGGCCCAGGCCGCGGCCGCCTGCACGGCCAGGATCACGCAGCCGGACGCCAGGAAGTGCAGTCCAAGGCCGGCGGGGCGCGCGGCGAGGCGGGCGATCGCGTTTCCCAGGCCCTGGTCGTCGGACGGGCTGGGCCTCAGCCCGCGCAGCCGCCAGGCCAGCAGCGCCACGAGCAGCAGGTTGGGCAGGGTCAGCAGGACGATGGCGGCCCGCCAGGGCGCGTGGCCGAAGGCGCTCAGCAGGCCGCCGGAAAAGGCGCCGAGCGCCAGTCCGCCGGCCAGGAGCGCGCCGCTGCGGCCCATCGAGGATCCCGAGGTGAACATCGACACCCAGCGCGACAGCCGCTCGGGCGGCGCGGCGGCGACGATCAGGGCCAATGCCGCGGGTGCGAAGGCGGCCTGGGCGAAGCCGAGCACCAGCCGCGCGGCGAGCAGGCCTTCATAGGTCTGCGCGAAGGCCAGGGCGGCCGTGGCGGCGGTCCACAGCGCCGCGGCGCCGGCCAGTAGCGGGGCGGCCGGCAGGCGGTGGCCGCGATGGCCGGCCAGCAGGGTGGCCGCGACGTAGAGCGCCACGAAGGCGGGGCCCTGCAGAGCGCCAAGCTGGGTGTCGGTCAGGTGGAACTGCGCCTTGAGCGCGGGCGCATAGACGCTGGGGACGGCCCGATCGACGAAGGCCATGAAATGGCCCGCTGCCAGCAACGCCACCCCGGAGACGTCGAGCACGGGATACTGGTCCGGACGCGACGTCACGCTCTTCGGGCACCAAGCTCAGGTAATCCACACCCCCGCGCGGATCTTTATCAGTCGTAGTTAACCGAACGTCGGGGGCTGTCCAGCCCCCGGCTCGCCCGGGAATGACAAAACGTTCCAGGTTTGGGACGCGACAGTATCCGCGGCCCGGTGTTAGCGCTCGCGCAAACGTCCCGTCCTCGCGGCGGAGACGGGTTCTCAGCGCCGCGACGGGTCGTCGATCCCTCGTCCCCGGCGGCGCGATTGGGGGCGGCTCGGCGTCGTCGCGCACTCCACAGGCGGTGGCGGCGTCGAGGCGAACCGTTCCAAGGGCTTCGCCGCATCCTCCAACGCGGCGGGGACGTGAGGGTGGTCCAGGCGGCCGGTCGTGGGGGCGATCGCCGCGGGACCCGTGACCGGCGGTGCGCACGACGCGCCGCTGGTCGCCTCCGCCCTGGGCGAAACCGCCCTCAAACAGGCAGAACAACGATCGCTGGTCGTTGATATCTGAAATAATCGCCTGGGTTGATCTGGATTTCGCGGGCGAACTACGCGACCATTGCTGCGGCGCCGAAGGCCTGCGCCTCGTGGCGGCCGACGTCCGTGTTCCGATCGTCGGAGGACCATTTTGTCGAGAATTCGACGAAACTCCCCCACTGTGGCGCTGGCGCCACATCCGATTTGCGAAGTCGTGCGTTTGTCGTCATGGAAGCCGCCCCGCGGGGGGCGTCCAGGCTAACTTTATTAGAGGGTTCTCATCATGAAATTCGGGTTGCTGGCTGGCGTCGCAACCGTCGCGCTCTGCGCGGCGTCCGGCGCCTCCGCCCAAAGCGCGTTGAGCGGATGGTATGTGGCCGGCGACGTCGGTTACCACTCGACCGAGGGCGTTGAGACGAGTTCGTCGGTGAACGCCACCGACGGCCGTCCTTACGACTGGACCTTCTCGACGGACGAAGACTGGGCGGCCTTCGCCCGTCTCGGTTATCGCATCTCGCCGAACTGGCGCGTGGAAGGCGAATACGGCTACCGCGGCGGCGACATCAGCGGCGTGCGTGGTGAAAACGCCTCGCGTCCGCAGCCGATCGGCCTCTGCACCGCCGGCCCGATCCGCTCGGCCACCAGCCCGACCTGCGGCGCGCCGAACGGCGAGCTGAAGGCCACGACGCTGATGGCCAACGTCATCTATGACTTCCTGCCCGACTCGTCGTGGCGTCCGTTCCTGGGCGCCGGCGTCGGTACGGCCTGGGTCCACAACAAGGTGTACGGCCAGCTGAGCGGCGTTCCCGCTGGCGGCGCCCGCATCCAGAACACCAGCATCGACGACGTCGATCAGGCGTTCGCCTACCAGGGCCTGCTGGGCCTGGCCTGGGACGTGACCCCGAACTGGTCGATCGACCTGACGGGCCGCTACCTGGTGGCCAAGAACCTCACCTGGGGTTCGGTGACGAGCAATGTCGGCCCGGCCGGCGGCGCCGTGACGGACGTCGGCAAGTTCGAAGGCGACTACAAGGACACGTCGATCACGCTCGGCGTGCGCTACACCTTCGGCTCGCCGCCGCCCCCGCCGCCCCCGCCCCCGCCGCCGCCTCCCCCGCCGCCGCCCCCGCCGCCTCCGCCCCCGCCGCCGCCTCCCCCGCCGCCTCCGCCGGCGTATGAGGCCCGCGAGTTCGTGGTGTACTTCCCGTTCGATCAGTACGTGCTGACGCCGGAAGCCCAGGCCGTGGTGCAGCAGGCCGCCGACTACGCCAAGGGCGGCAACGCGACCAAGATCACGGTCGTGGGCCACACCGACACCTCGGGCTCGCCGAAGTACAACGTCCGCCTGTCGGAACGTCGTGCGAAGGCCGTGGCCGATGGCCTGGTCTCGGCCGGCGTGCCCGCCACGACCCTGGCGGTCGACTGGAAGGGTGAAACCGCCCCGGCCGTCGCCACCGGCGACGGCGTGAAGGAACCGCTGAACCGTCGTTCGACCATCTCGATCAACTTCTAAGATCGAGGTCGGACGGAGGTCTCAAGCTTCCTGACGAATGCGAAGGCCCCGGAGGAAACTCCGGGGCCTTTTGCTTTGCGCGGCGGGCCTCCCTTCCCCTCGATGGGGGAAGGGCCGGGGATGGGGGTGATCTGCGGAGTTGGCCGCGGCCAAGCGTCAACCGTCGGATCACCCCCACCCAACCCTCCCTCAAGGGGGAGGGCTATCTGTTCGGCGCCACCAGCGCGACCAGATCGCGGGGCAGGGGCGAGGGCGCCTCCAGCATCAGGGCGACCACGTGCTCGGCCAGCAGCGGCGCGGTCACGAAGCCCCGGCCGCCCAGGCCGCCCAGCACGTAGAGGCCCGCCGGAGCCTGTGGAACCGCGCCGGCCAGGGGCAGGTGGTCGGCGGTCGTGGCGCGTACGGCCGCGCGGCCGTGCAGCGGCATGTCGGCCAACCGCGCGGCGAGCTCCGGCCGGCCCTTGGCCAGGGCGGCTTGGTTGCGGGCGTGGTCGGCGTCGCGCAGTTCGCTGGCCGTCTCGCCCCGGTCGTGGGTGGCGCCGAACAGCACGCCGCCGTCCGGCGTGGGAACCGCATAGCCGCCGAAGGCGGCGGGCGTCACCGACAGGTCGGTCGGGCCGGTCCAGCTGGTCTGGCCGCGCACCGGGCGGATCGGCGCCTCGGGCCACAGGCGGGCCAGATCGGCGCCGGCCGCCAGGACGACCGCGTCGGCGGTCGCCAGCAGCGCCCCGTCCGCGCCGAACAGGCGCCAGCCGTCTTCAACCTTCTCCAGGCGGGCCGCCTCGGTCGCGACGACGTCGCCGCGCCAGGCGGCCAGGACGGCGGCGGGATCGACCACGCGGGCCAGATCCATGCGCAAGGCGCCGGCCGCCGGCTCGCCCAGCGCCATGCTCGCGTCCTCCGCCGCGAGGACGGTCATCTCCCCGGCGGCGAACAGGTCTTGCTCAGCCACGGCGGCGAAGCGGTCGGGGTCGCGCGGACCGGTCGCCAGGCGCAGCACGCCGCGCGCCAGCACCGCGCCGGGCAGGGCGTCGTAGAGGGCGGCCGCGCGGGCCAGGGCCTGGGCGGGCAAGGCCGCGCGCGGCCCGCCGCCGGCGTCGAGCGCGGGGGTGACCAGGGCGGCGGGGTTGCCCGAGGCCTTGGCCTGGTCGGCGTCGAACACCGTGACCGCCAGGCCCTCGGCCCGGGCGGCGCGGGCCAGCGCGGCCGCGGCGATCCCGCCGCCGACGATCGCCAGGCTCTTCGGGCGCGCGGGCGTGGCGACGTCGCCTGGGAAAGTGGCCTCCAGCCGCTCGCGCTTGCGGCCGAAGCCGGGACGCTTCTCCCAGGCGAAGCCGGCGGCGGCCAGGCCCCGGCGTACGGCCCCGGCGACCGTGAAGGTGGCGGCGCGACCGCCGGGCGCGGTGCGAGCGGCGACGGCGGCGAGGATCTCCTCGCTCCACATGGCCGGATTGAGCGCCGGCGAAAAGCCGTCCAGGAACCAGGCGTCGGCCTGGCCGCTCCAGGCCGCCAGGGCCTCGGAGACGTCCATGACGGCCAGGTCCAGGGTGGCGTCGAAACCGGGCAGGTCGACGCGGTGAAAGCCCCGCGCCGGGCTCGGCCAATGGTCGAGCAGCACCTGGGCGGCCTCGCCCAGCTGCGGCCAGACGGCCAGGGCGCGGGCGGCCTCGTCGCGGGTGATCGGGTGGGCCTCGATCGAGAAGATATTCAACCGCGCGCCGCCTTTGGCGTCTCTGGCCGGCTTCTCGCGCCGCCAGAGGTCCAGCAGGGCGGCGATGTTGAGGCCGGTGCCGAAGCCCAGTTCCCCGACCACGAAACGGTCGCGCGCGGCCCAGGCGCCGGGCAGGCCGCAGCCGTCCAGGAACACCGCGCGGGTCTCGGCCAGGCCATCGGCGCTGGAGAAATAGACGTCACCGTACAGCCGCGACTGCGGCAGGCCGTCCTCGCGCCAGACCAGCGGGGATTGGGAAGAGTCGGAAGTCATGGCGCCATCATAGAAGAAGGGCCGCCCTCGCGGACGGCCCTTCGGGATCTTTCGGAGGATCGAAAGGCCTTAGTGGCCTTCGGTCTTCTTCTCGTCGGCCGGAGCGGCGGCGGGGGCGGTCCCCGGGGCTTCGGCGGCCGAGACCGCGTCCGGCTCGGCGGCGGCGTCGCTGGCGGCCTTGTTGGCGTCGGCCATGGCCTGGCCCTCGGCGCCGGCGGCGTCGGCGGCGGTCACTTCGCTGGCGCCGGCGGCGGCGGCCGCGGCGGCCTTGTCGTCGGCGGCGGGAGCCTCGTCCTTCTTGCCGCAGGCGGCCAGCGACAGGGCGGTCATGGCCGCGCCGGCGATGAGGATCTTGCGGAGGACTTGGGTGGTCATCGGGGGCATCCTTGCGACTGGCCTTGCGGCCTGAAATGACGACGGCCCGGCGTCGAAGCCGGGCCGCACCAAGGCAAGGAACCGCTTTTCACGCGCCGTTGCAAGCCAAAGATCACGGCGGCGTGATCATGACGTGTACGGATCGGGTGAGAGGATCAGGCCTCGTTCGGGATCTGGGTCAGCGCCTCTTCCAGCTCGATGAAGCTGGGCTGGTGGACGCTGGGGACGTTGCCGCGGCCGATCTCGACGCTGATCTGGGCGGCGTTGCCGTGCAGGTGGGCCACGAGGACCGCCTGGATGATCTTGTAGAAGGCGCCGTCCTCGTTGACGACGGCCTGCAGGCGGGCGGCCATCGGGCCGACCAGGCCATAGGCCATGAACACGCCCAGGAAGGTGCCGACCAGGGCGCCGCCGATCATGCCGCCGAGCACGGCCGGCGGCTCGGTGATCGAACCCATGGTCTTGATGACGCCCAGCACGGCGGCGACGATGCCCAGGGCGGGCAGGGCGTCGGCCATCGACTGCAGGGCGTGGGCCGGCTCGAGCGCCTCGTGGTGGTGCTTCTCGAGCTGCTTTTCCATCGCGTCCTCGACCTGGTGGGGATCCTCCAGGTTCATGGTCATCATCCGCAGGGTGTCGCAGATGAAGTCGACGGCGAAGTGATCCTTCGAGATCTTGGGGTAGCGCGAGAAGATCGAGCTCTCGTGCGGCTTTTCGATGTGGCTTTCCAGGGCGATGACGCCCTTGGACTTCATCGTCTTGGTCAGCAGGAACAGCAGGGACAGCAGGTCCCGATAGTCGCTGGCCTTCCACTTGGGGCCGGCGAAGATCTTGCCGAAACCGCCGGCCGTGGCCTTGATGACCGTCATCGAGTTGGAGATCAGGAAGGCGGCGATGCCCGCGCCCAGGATGGCCATCAGTTCGTGCGGCGCGGCGTGAAGGATCACGTCCATCTTGCCGCCGCCCATCAGGTAGCTGCCGAACACGAGTGCGAAGAGCAGCACGATGCCGATGATCTGGAACATGACGTCAGGGAGCCCCGGGGATTTCAGCCCGCATCATCGCTGTTAATGCTTAATCCAAGGTATCGGGCCGGGCCTGCGAATCCGCGACCGGATGGCGCGGCGCCGCGCGGGTGAAAGCGGGGCCTTCCCCTGCGGGCAAACCCCCTCTAACGTTTGTTCGATGTCTGCCGCCGCTCAAGATCAACAGGTCAACCGGCGGGCCTTCGCCATCCTGTTCGGGGTGTCGGCGGCCACGGCGCTGGGCAATACGGGCATGCTGTCGGTGCTGCCCGCCATCGGCCGGCAGATCGGCATCCCCGACGCCATGGTGGCGGCGATCTTCTCGCTGTCGGCCCTGCTGTGGGCGATCTCCTCGCCGTTCTGGGCCAAGCGGTCGGACGTGCGGGGGCGAAAGCCCCTGATCCTTCTGGGCCTGGGCGGGTTCTGCGTGTCGATGACCCTGTGCGCCTTCGTGGTCAGCGCGGGCCTGCACCAGCTCATGCCGCCGATGGTGGTGTTCGTGCTGTTCCTGCTGGCGCGGGCGCTGTTCGGCCTGTTCGGCTCGGCCGCCAATCCGGCCACCCAGGCCTATCTGGCCGACCGGACGAAACGGGAAGAGCGCACGCAGGCCATGGCCACCCTGGCCGGGGCCTTTGGCCTGGGCACCGTGGTCGGGCCGCTGCTGGCGCCGCTGTTCGTGCTGCCGGTGGTGGGGCTGGCCGGGCCGATGTTCGCCTTCGCCGGCCTGGCGGCGGTGATGATGTGGATCGTCAAGCGCGGCCTCGACGAGACCACGCCGCCGGCTGCGGCCGGCGAACCGCAGCCCCGCGCGCGCCTGGCCTTTCCGTCGCTGCGGCGGGGCGACAGCCTCTGGCGCGACCCGCGCCTGGCCCCCTTCCTGCTGTTCGGCTTCCTGGTGGCCACCTGCCAGACGGCCCAGACCCAGACCCTGGGCTTTCTGATCATCGACAAGCTGGGCGTCGAGCCGGTCAAGGCCCAGGGCTTCATCACCCTGGCCATGGCGGCCGGCGCGGTGGCCGGCCTGCTGGCCCAGTGGGGCCTGATCCGGATGTTCTCGATGGGCCCGCGCGAGCTGATGCGCTGGGGCGTGGCGGTGGCGGCGCTGGGCAATGTCGTCGTCGCCTTCGCGCCGGACTATGCGGCGGTGGCGATCGGCTACGCGGTCTCGTCCCTGGGCTACGGCTTCGCGCGGCCGGGCTTCACGGCCGGCGCCTCGCTGTCGGTCGACGCCAAGGACCAGGCTGGCGCGGCGGGGGCCATAGCCGCCATCAACGGCCTCAACGTGGTGGTCGCCCCGCTGTTCGTGCTGCTCTACGAGGCCGTGCGCTGGGCGCCGTTCGTGCTCAACGCCCTGATCCTGGCGGCCATGCTGGCCTATGCCCTGCGCCAGGCGGTGCTGCGCAAGGTCAGCGACGCGGACGCCTCGGACGAGGCGACCATCGCTGGGCTCGAGCGCGGCGACGAGGGCGGGGTTTAGCGATGGGCATGCGCCGAGGTCTCGCATTGGCCGTGGCGCTTCTGGCGGCGAGCGGAGGATCCGCCTTCGCCCAGGACGGCCGCTTCGACGTCGGCGACGGGCGGATGATCCGGCTGTCCTGCCGGGGCCAGGGCGCGCCCACCGTGGTCGTCGACGCCGGCATGGGAAGCGCGCCGGTCGAGGACGAGGCCTGGGGCCGCATCGCCGCCCGCGTCTCGGAGACGACCAGGATCTGCCTGTCCGACCGCGCCGGCCTGGGCGCCAGCGATCCGGCGCCCAAGGGCGCGCCACGCACCAGCGCCGACGCGGCCGCCGACCTCGATGCGGCGCTGCGCGCGGCCGGGGTCGCGCCACCGTACCTGCTGGCCGGGCACTCCATCGGCGGCCTGCACGCCCAGGTCTTCGCCGCCCGCTATCCGGAGCGGACGGCCGGGCTGGTGCTGATCTCCTCGACCCATCCCGACCAGATGCAGGCCTGGCTGGCGAAGCTGCCGGCAGCGATGCCCGGCGAGCCCAGGTCGATCACCGACGCTCGCGATTTCCTGACCCGGATGCCGCGCGATCCCGGTCTCAATCCCGAGAACCTCGACTTCGCCGCCAGCGGCGTCCAGGCGCGGGCGTTGCGTTCGCTCGGCGACAAGCCGGTGATCGTGGCCACCCACAGTCCGAAATGGCGGATGGTCCCCGACCTGCCCGAGCCCCTGGCCGTCGAACTGGAAGCGGTGACGCAGGATTTGCAGAAGCGGTTCCTGTCGCTGTCGTCCCGCTCGACCCAGGCCATCGCGCCCACGGCGGGCCATGGCCTGCCGCACGAGGATCCCGGCTTCGTGGTCGAGGCGATCCTGGCGGGCGTCCGGGCAGTGCGGGAAGGGCGGTAGGCGTCTACAGGAAGTCGGGATATACTGAATGTATATCCCGGAGTCCGTCATGGTCCGAACGACCCTTTTTCAGTCCAACCGATCCCAGGCGGTCCGCCTGCCGAAGGATGTGGCCTTTCCCGAAGGAGTGCGCTCGGTGACGGTGCTGCGCGAGGGAAAGCGGCGCGTGATCGTGCCCGCGGACGCAGCTTGGGATGATTTCTTTGTCGGGCCGAGCATTGATCTAGGAGAACGCGACCAGCCCGCACCGCAGAAGCGTGAAAGCTTCTGATGCTGCGCTACATGCTCGACACGAACCTGTGCATCCGCGTGCTCAGGGATCGGCCGTCGGGCCTGCGTGATCGCTTCAACCTGAATGCCGACGCCCTGTGCATCTCGACGATCGTCTTGACCGAGCTGTTGCATGGCGCGGCCGAGTCCGCGCGGCCGGAGCATCATCGGAATGCCGTGGAGCAGTTCGCGGCGCGCCTGGAGGTTTTGTCCTTCGACGCATCCGCGGCGGATCACGCCGCCGACATCCGGGCCGTGCTGGAACGATCAGGGCGATCGATCGGCGGCTACGATCTGCTGATCGCAGGGCATGCGCGCTCCCGGGGGCTGGTGGTGGTCACCGGCGACCTCGGAGAGTTCGAGCGGGTCGAGGGCCTGCGCTGCGAAGATTGGCTGGCGGGCGGGGTCTAGCCCCGCCCGTCCATCCTCAGCCCTTGCGCACGATCCGCGCGGCGGCGGCGTGGAAGGCGGCGTCGGTCTCGGCGAGATCGGCCACCGCGCCGTGGCGGTCGGCGGCGACGCTCATGTTGGTGGCCACGTAGGACTTCGACACCCGGCGGGCCTCTTCGCCGCGCAGGGCGGCGTTGGCGGCGGCGGTCTCGTGCCACTCGGCCAGTTCGGCGGCGGTCAGCGGGTGGTCTTCCGGCGCCTCGGGGTGATGCACCACGTCGCCGAAGCCGATAGCCACGAAACCGTGGATGACGCCGTAGTCCTCTTCCGACAGCAGGAAGGTGATCTGACGCTCTTCGACCTGGCCGGTGTAGACGTCCTGTTCGGGATCGAACTCGCGCAGCACCAGCACGTCGCCGACCTTGAACTCGCGGTCGTTGCGGCGGATCTCGAAGCGCTTCTTGCCCGAGCGCACGGCGGCGAAATACTGCGGCCAGGTCTTCAGTTCGTGACGGGTCATGGGAAGTCTTTGAATTGGGGCGGCAAGACGCCGGAAAAATCGGAGGCGAGGCTCTTAGAGCGCGTCGGCGGCGAGGAAAAGGCCGTTTGTGACGGTCTGGCGACGCGCTCGATACGAAAAGGCCGCCGCGACAGGGTCGCGGCGGCCGTTCTCTTAGCAGGTTGGAAGCTGTTACGCCTCGACCATGTTCTTGGCGATGGCCGCCTCGCGCATGGACTTCTGCAGCTTCTCGAAGGCGCGGACCTCGATCTGGCGCACGCGCTCGCGGCTGACGCCGTACTGGGCGGCCAGGTCTTCGAGCGTGGTCGGGTCGTCCTTCAGGCGACGTTCCGTAAGAATGTGCCGCTCGCGGTCGGTCAGCTCGACCATGGCCTCCTCCAGGAGGGTCATGCGCAGCGACTTTTCCTCGTTCTCGGCGACGATGGTCTCTTGCGAAACCTGGTCGTCGTCGGCCAGCCAGTCCTGCCACTCGCTTTCGCCGTCGGCGCGCAGCGGCGCGTTCAGCGAGGCGTCGGGGCCCGACAGGCGGCGGTTCATCGAGATGACCTCGCTGTCCAGCACGCCCAGCTTGGTGGCGATGGCGCTGACCTGTTCGGGGCGCAGGTCGCCGTCCTCGAAGGCGCTGATCTGGCTCTTGGCCTTGCGCAGGTTGAAGAACAGCTTCTTCTGCGCGGCGGTCGTGCCCATCTTCACCAGCGACCACGAGCGCAGGATGTATTCCTGGATCGAGGCGCGGATCCACCACATGGCGTAGGTGGCCAGGCGGAAGCCCTTCTCGGGCTCGAACTTCTTGACCGCCTGCATCAGGCCGACATTGCCTTCGGAGATCACTTCACCGATCGGCAGGCCGTAGCCGCGATAGCCCATGGCGATCTTGGCCACGAGGCGCAGGTGGCTGGTGACCATCTTGTGCGCGGCGTCGCTGTCCTGATGCTCTTTCCAGCGCTGGGCGAGCATGAACTCCTCGTCCTTCGCCAGCATCGGGAACTTGCGGATTTCGGTCAGGTAGCGCGACAGGCCGCCGTCCGGCGACATCACCGACAAGGAATTCACAGCCATGAGTTCAACATCCCCTGGACTGGGCGCCAACCTGGCGTCCGGAGCCCACTTTCGAATGGGTGAGATAGGTACGGGTTGCGGCGAAGGTAAGAGCGATAACGCATTTGTAATGTCCGACACCCTGGCTCAGGTATTGGACATTTCGATGGCGGAATGAACGTTCATTCTCAAAAAAATGAACGATCATTCTCAAAATTGCAAGAGGGTCTGGATGGACCCCTCTCCCCTTGTGGGAGAGGGGGGCCTGCGAAGCAGGTCCGGTGAGGGGGCTCTCAAAGGCAAAACGCCGCGAAAGCCGATAAGCTGCCGCGGCGTTCTCGTGGGTGCGCCCCTAATCCGTCGGCTTCGCCGCCACCTTCTCCCGCAAGGGGAGAAGGGAGACCTCACCCCGCCGGCGCGTCCAGCTCGGCCCGCACGCCGGGGCTGTTGTCGTGATAGGCCAGGGTTCCGGCCAGCTGCCGGACCATGGCGTCCATCATCTTGCTGCCGAAGCCGACGCGGGGCCCCTGCTTGCCGCCGCCTTGGTCGGCGACCGAGATGCGCACCCGGCCGCCCTGTTCGGTGAGGCCGATGTCGACCCGGCCGGGCCGGCCGCCATAGGCGTACTTCACCGCATTGATCACCAGTTCGGTGACGACCAGGCCGATGGTCACGGCCTTGTCGGTCGAGACGGTGGCGGGGGCGGCGTCGACGCGGATCATCCGCGCCCATTCCTGGCCCAGGGACTCCACCAGTTCCTCGGCCAGTTCCACCAGGTAGCGGTCGAGCGACACGGTCTCCAGCTGGTCGCCGCGATACAGTCGGCGGTGCACCAGGCCCACGGCGGTGAGGCGGCGGCTGGCTTCCTCCAGCGGCGCGCGGGCGGCCGGATCCTCGATGGCCTTCATCTGGATGGTCAGGAAGCCGGCGGCCAGGGCGAGGCTGTTCTGCACCCGGTGGTTCACCTCTCGGAGCAGGAAGTCCTTCTGCCGCAGCAGGTCGTCCTTGTCGTCGAGGGTGGCGCGCAGCTGGCTGTTCAGTTCGGCCGTGCGGCGGGCGCGGCGCAGGTCCAGGAGGTCCTGGCGCAGGCGCAGGGCGGCCTCGGTCTGGGAGCTGCTCCACGGACGCGAGCGGCCGCGCACGGTCTCGGTCCAGGCGTCGAACGAGGCGCGCGGGGTCAGGGCCCCGTCGCCGCCGGCCGCCTTGGCGGTGCGGTAGGGATCGCCGGCCCAGCGCACGACCTCGACTTCCTCGGCGCGGGTCCACAGTACGGCCAGCAGCGGCGAGCGCTCGATCACCACGCCCATCAGGCCCGAGGCCCAGCTCTTGAAGGCGCTGGCGCCGGGGAAGGCGCTCTCGCTGCGATCGGTGGCGATCACCCCGCCGGCGTCGACGTCCAGCAGCCAGTCGCGCAGCATGGCCAGGGCCGTGTGCGGCGGGGTCTTGCCAGCGGTCTCGATGCGGTCGTCGCGGAACACCGCCACGCCGTCGGCCTCGCCCAGGGCGACCAGGTCGGCGGCGTGTTCCTCCAGCGCCTGGTCGCCGACGTCGGACTGGGCCAGGACGGCGGCCAGGTCGTCGCCCAGGGCGCGCAGCCGCAGCTTCTCGCGCCAGGTCTCGGCCTCCTCCTTGGCCTTGATCTGGCGGGCCAGGCCCCCGGCCAGGGCGCGGCAGGCGGCGCGGATCTCGTAGGGCAGCAGGCGCGGAGTGTCATGGTGGCAGGCCACCAGGCCCCACAGGCGGCCGTCCTTGACGATCGACACCGAGGCCGACGCGGCCACGCCCATGTTGCGCATGTACTGCATGTGCACCGGCGAGACGCTGCGCAGGGCAAGATCGCTCATATCGAGCGGGCCTTCCGGCGCGGGCTCCAGCGGGGCGGGCGCATAGGCGCAGTCGGGGATCACCCGCACCAGGTTGCGCACATAGAGGGCGCGGGCCTGCCGGGGGATGTCCGAGCCGGGGAAGCGGTGGTTGAGGAAGCTCTTGAGGTGATGGGCGCGGTCCTCGCCGACGACCTCGCCGGCGTCGTCGTCGCCGAAGCGGTAGATCATCACCCGGTCGAAGCCGGTCAGGCGGCGGAACTCCAGCGCGGCGCGGTCATACAGCGTCTTCAGGCCCGGGCAGCGCTCGAAGGCGGCGGCCGCCGCCTCCAGGTGGGCCAGGATCTGCGAGCCGGCCATGGGTCTTTCGAGGCCCGGCTCGATCTCCAGCAGGACGAGGTCGCCCTGCACCGTGGCGCTGAGGTCGAGGTTGCGGCCGCCACGATGCAGCACGCCGATGAAGCCGCCGGCCGGGCGGGAATTGGAGATGGCGGCCGCCTGGGCGGCCAGTTCGTCGCCGACCAGGGCGCCCATCGACCGGCCGAGCCAGGCGTCGACCCCAAGCAGCCCGGCGACGTCGCCGGCGGCCATGCGCACGGTCAGGCTGTCACGGTCGAGAGCCAGCAGCACGCCATGCGGCTGGATCGCGCCGGGAATGTGGATGGGTTCGCGGTCGCAGGCCTGTATCTGTTCGGGTGTCGGCGCCGCGGTCATGCCGTGGGAAGGTCCGATACAGTGACGTGCGAAAGGGGAACTGTGGTCACGGCGGCGGCTCCATGCGGCCTAGGCCGGTGCTGAACAGTACGCGTCATTGAACAGGCTCACCGTCGTCTTGTCGACATTTCGCATGCCGGGACGCGAACGGGGCTTGTCTGCATCTTTCGCGGGCGTCAGGGTCGGCGCCGACTTCGGGGAGCTTCCAGATGACTGGCTTTCTCTTGCGCGCGCTGTTCGCGGGTCTTGGCCTGTGGCTGGCCTCGCGCATCGTGCCCGGCATCCATGCCGCGGGCTGGCAGTCGATCGCCATCGCCGCCCTGCTGCTGGGTCTGGTGAACGCGGTGGTGCGCCCGGTCGTGGTGCTGCTGACCTTGCCGATCACCCTGCTGACGCTGGGCCTGTTCCTGCTGGTGGTGAACGCGGCCATGCTGGGCCTGGTCGCCTACATCCTGCCGGGGCTGGCGGTCAGCGGCTTCTGGGCCGGGATCTTCGGGACGATCGTGATCGGCGTCGTCAGCTGGTTCGGCCACCTGCTGCTGGGCGAAGGTTCCGAGCGCGACTAGCTGGCGGCGACCTCGATGCGCACGCGGACGCGGCCGTCTTCGCCCCGCACAGCCTGACCCTTGCCGGCGCGGCGGGCGGCGACCTTTTCCTTCATGCCCTCGGGCCAGCGCGACACCTGGGCCAGGCGCACCTTGCGCGGCACCCGGGCGGCGGCCTTCAACGGCAGTTCGTCGGCGCTGGCGAAGGTCTTGTCCAGGAAGTGGGCGGGATTGAGCGGCCGGCCCTTGCGGCTGATCTCGAAATGCAGGTGCGAACCGGTCGAGCGGCCGCTGTCGCCAACGACGGCGATCGGCGTGCCGCGCTTCACATAGATGCCCTTCTTCATGCCGAGGTTGCGGCCCAGGTGGGCATAGAGCGTGGAGAAGCCGTCCTTGTGCCGGACCTCGACGAAGCGGCCATAGCCGGCATCGGTCCCGGTGCGCGCGACGATCCCGTCGGCGGCGACCTTCACCGCCGTGCCGGAGGGGGCGGCGATATCGACGCCCTCGTGCAGGCGGCCGCCTTCCTCCCAGGGCAACTGGCGCAGGCCGAAGGGCGAGGCGATCTCGCGGCCGGGCAGGGGCGCGTCGAAGGCGTAGGCGGGCGTAGGCGGCGGGGCCGGCTGCGGCGTCGCGGGCGCTGCGGCCGCCGGCTCGGCGATCGGCGCCGGCGCGATCAGGTCGGCCAGGGCGCGGGCGGCCGGCACGGACGCGGCGGCGAGCGCCACGGCGAAGCCGAGCGTCAGCGCCATGGCGTAGTTGCGAGCGGACGGGGCCGGGGTGTCTGGCGCCAAGGAGCGGAACCTCGTGGGTCGGTCGGAGGCCAGGGGCGCTCCACGGCGCGGCCCGGGCGTTTGAAGTTGAAGCCTGCCGGTCGGCAGGCTGCGCGACCGGCGTCGTCCTTACAGACTTGGCCTTTCGCGATCGTGAACGCGGCTCTTTGCCAGACCGATCGGGCGGAAAGGCGGCAGCTGCGCTGTGGCGTCGCCGAGGGCTCGGTTTTGCGATGTCGTGAATTTGTCAAACATTACGTGAATTTTAGAATATTAAATGCAAGCAATACTATGAATATGGAGTCATGAACGACACTTAACGGGACTCTTCAAGTATCGTTCAGTACACCTTTGTTCATGGAGGCGCGGCGGACGCGCCCGGGAACAGAGGGAAGACCCAGATGCGCAAGTTCATGATCAGCCTCACCACGATCGCGACCCTGACCCTGGCGGCGGTGCCGCTGATCGGCATCACCCAGGCCGCCCACGCCGGCGAGCGCCAGGTGACCGTGCGGGTCGGCGACCTGAACCTGGCCGACCCGGCCGACGCCGCCGAGTTCAACGCCCGCGCCACCGACGCGACCAAGCGCTTCTGCCGCGCCCGCGCCATGAAGGAACGCCTGGACCTGCTGTCGCGCCGCGCCTGCTCGCTCGAGGTCCGCGCCGAGATCAACGACAAGCTCTCGGTCAAGCAACGCAAGGCCCTGGCTTCGGCCGGCCGCGTGACGCCGGTGGCGGTGGCGGCTTTCTGAAGCGCCATCCATGCCGATCGATCCGCCGCGGAGGCCCCGGTGAAAACCGGGGCCTTTGCTTTTGGATCCTCTCCCTGTGGGAGAGGTGTCGGCAAAGCCGACGGAGAGGGGAGCGGCTGAAGAGGTTCAGCGTCCTGGAAGCTGAAAACGGCCCCCTCCGGGCCTTTGGCCCACCTCCCCCAGAGGGAGAGGATCGAAACGAAAAAAGCCCCGGCCTTGCGACCGGGGCTTTCGTTCGTCGGGAACGTGGCGGGCTCAGAGGCCCTTGACGATGCCTTCGACCATCTTCTTGGCGTCGGCGAACAGCATCATGGTGTTGTCCTTGAAGAACAGCTCGTTCTCCACGCCGGCATAGCCCGAGGACATGCCGCGCTTGACGAAGAGCACGGTGCGGGCCTTCTCGACGTCCAGGATCGGCATGCCGAAGATGGCGCTGGTCGGGTCGGTCTTGGCCGCCGGGTTGGTGACGTCGTTGGCGCCGATCACGAAGGCGACGTCCGCCGTCGAGAACTCGCTGTTGATGTCCTCCAGCTCGAACACCTCGTCGTAGGGGACGTTCGCCTCGGCCAGCAGCACGTTCATGTGGCCCGGCATGCGGCCGGCGACGGGGTGGATGGCGTATTTCACCTCGACGCCTTCCTCCTTCAGCTTGTCGGCCATTTCGCGCAGGGCGTGCTGGGCCTGGGAGACGGCCATGCCGTAGCCCGGGACGATGATCACCTTGCTGGCGTTCTTCATGATGAAGGCCGCATCGTCGGCGCTGCCCTGCTTGACGGGGCGCGTCTCGACCTTGCCGCCCGCGCCGGCCGCCGCGGCGTCGGCGCCGAAGCCGCCCAGGATCACCGAGACGAACGAGCGGTTCATGCCCTTGCACATGATGTAGGACAGGATCGCGCCCGACGAGCCGACCAGGGCGCCGGTGATGATCAGGGTGGTGTTCTCCAGCGTGAAGCCCAGCGCCGCCGCCGCCCAGCCCGAATAGCTGTTGAGCATCGACACCACGACCGGCATGTCGGCGCCGCCGATCGGGATGATCAGGGTGACGCCGATCAGCAGGGAGAGGGCGAAGATGCCCCAGAAGGCCCACTTGGCCTGGCCGCCCGTGACCACCAGCACCACGATCAGGGCGATGATGGCGGCCGCGATCACGATGTTCAGCAGGTGGCGGGCCGGCAGCAGGATCGGCGCGCCGCCCATGTTGCCGTTCAGCTTGGCGAAGGCGATGACCGAGCCGGTGAAGGTGATGGCGCCGATGGCCAGGCCCAGCGACAGCTCGATCAGGCTGTTGAGGTGGATATGTCCGTCCTCGCCGACGATGCCGTAGGCGGCGGGCGTGTAGATGGCGGCCACGGCCACGAGGCATGCGGCCATGCCGACCAGCGAGTGGAAGGCGGCCACGAGCTGCGGCATCGAGGTCATAGGCACCTTGCGGGCGATGACCGCGCCCACGCCGCCGCCGACGGCGACACCGCCGACGATCAGGCCCAGGGTCACGGCGTCCAGCGCGCCCTGGCTCCACAGCGTGGCCAGGGTGGTGACCACGGCGATGGCCATGCCGACCATGCCGTAGGTGTTGCCCTTGCGGCTGGTCTCGGGGCTGGACAGCCCCCGCAGGGCCAGGATGAACAGCACCCCCGAGACGAGATAGAGGATGGCGGCGAGATTGGCGTTCATGTCAGGCCTTGCCCCCTGAGAGCGTTATTATGGTTTGCGGCCGCGCCGCGTTGTTGTCGGTCATCGGGCGAGTCCGGCGTCGGCGTCGTCGCCGCGCCGGAGCGCCTTGAAGAAGCGGAAGGTCGTCGCGGCCGAGGTGAGCAGCACGGCCACCGTAGCCAGGCGCCAGAGGTCGGACTGTTCGCCTTCGCGGGCGTTCCAGGCCTGGGCGGCGATCCCGGCGAGATAGAGCAGAGAAACCACCATCTCGCCGCAACGCTGGATGAAGGGGCTCTTGCCGCTGGCCCAGAGGGCGAACAGCAGGAAGAAGAACCCCAGTCCGAAGGCGGCGCCCATGAGCGCCGCCGTCAGCAGCGGCGAGGCCTCGCTCACTTGGCTTTGTCCTTCTTCTTGTACATGGCCAGCATCCGCTGGGTGACGAGGAAGCCGCCGAAGATGTTGACCGCCGCGAAGGCCGCGGCGATCGCGCCGGCCCCCTTGGAGATCCACACCGAGCCGGCGGCGGCTTCACCCGACGCGCCATGCGCGGCGGCGGCCAGCAGCGCGCCGACGATGATCACCGACGAGATGGCGTTGGTCACGGCCATCAGCGGGGTGTGCAGCGCGGGCGTCACGCTCCAGACCACGTAGTAGCCGACGAAGATGGCGAGCACGAAGATCGCCAGGCGGAACACGGTGGGGTCGACGGCTTCCATGGGAGCCTCCCTTTCTATGCCGGTTAGGCGGTCTTCAGGTTCGGATGGACGATCTCGCCGCCCTTGGTGACGACGGCCGCCTGCAGGATCTCGTCCTCGAAGTTGGGCGCGAAGGCGCCTTCCTTGTTCAGGAACAGGGACGACAGCGCGAACAGGTTGCGGGCGTAGAGCGCGCTGGCGTCGGCGGCGATGCGGCCGGGCAGGTTGGCGTGGCCGAGGATCTTGGCGCCGTTGGCGGTGACCACGGTCTCGTTGAGCTTGGCGCCCTCGACGTTGCCGCCCTGCTCGATCGCCAGGTCCACCAGGATCGAGCCGGCCTTCATCGACGCCACCTGGGCGGCGCTGACCAGCCTGGGCGCGGGGCGGCCCGGGATCAGGGCGGTGGTGATGACGATGTCCTGCTTGGCGATGTGGCTCGAGACCAGTTCGGCCTGCTTGGCCTGGTACTCGGCCGACATCTCCTTGGCGTAGCCGCCGGCGGTCTGGGCGTTCTTGAACTCCTCGTCCTCGACGGCCAGGAACTTGGCGCCCAGGCTCTCGACCTGCTCCTTGGTGGCGGGACGCACGTCGGTGGCGGTCACCACGGCGCCCAGGCGGCGGGCCGTGGCGATGGCCTGCAGGCCGGCCACGCCCACGCCCATGATGAACACCTTGGCCGCGGCGACGGTGCCGGCGGCGGTCATCATCATCGGCAGGGCCTTGCCGTAGGCCTCGGCGCCTTCGATCACGGCGCGATAGCCGGCGAGGTTGGCCTGGCTGGACAGCATGTCCATCACCTGGGCCCGCGTGATGCGCGGGATGAACTCCATGGCGATGGCGCTGGCGCCGGCCTTGGCCAAGGCGTTCAGCGTGTCCTTGTCCTGGTAGGGATTGAGGGCGGCGGCGACGATCGCGCCGCTCTTCAGGGCCGCGATCTCGGCGGTTTCGGGCGCGCGGACCTTGAACAGGACGTCGGCGTCCTTGATCGCGTCCTTGGCGGTCTTGGCGAGCTTCGCCCCGGCCGCCTCGTAGTCGGCGTCGAGGTAGGAGGCGGCGGTTCCGGCGCCGGCCTCGACCACCACCGAGAAGCCGGCGGCGGTCAGTTTCTTGACGGTCTCGGGCGTCGCGGCGACCCGCGTTTCGTTGGCGCGGGTCTCTTTCGTGACGGCGATGACGGCCATCGGCATACCTCCCCCGTGAGCGTTGTTCGCTCCCCGAGCCTGCGCGTTTGGCGCGGGCTCAAGATCCTAAAGTTGGAGCGGCGTTCGACGAAAAGCTAACACTTTCGCCGAACGCCGCTCCAGCAGCTTGAGCCGCTCTTTAGGGGAGGTTCTTGCCCTTTGTCGAGGATTGTCCACGCATCGGGCGCAAAAAATTGCCGATGTCTACCGGTGTCAGTGTGCCGGCGCGGCTTTTTCTCGAAGGAACACAATGCCCAGCGCGCTCATCACGACGGCCACGCCGGCCGCGGCGATGAAGCCGGCCGGGGTGCAGAACAGCAGGGTGAAGAAGGTGATCAGCACGGCGATGACGAGCGAGCCCCACTTGGTCATCTTGCCGAAGGCGTCATAGGTGGCGGCCTGTTCGTGGATGTCCATTTCACCGCGGTGGTAGTCGGACGCTTGGTTGCCCATCGGCGGGGGTCTCCTGGATTTTTCCCTGATCAACGGTATAGCAACCCCGGCGCGGGGCTCAAGTCGGGGCGTCGCCATGCCGCAACGCGGGGCGATCGCCTTCAGGCCAGCAGCCCCCGCGCGCGGGCGGCCACGCTCGCCGCGTCCAGCCGCGACAGGTCATCGGTCGCCAGGGTGTGCAGATGGCGTGAATAGTCCAGCAGCGGATCGGGCCCGAACAGGCCCAGGGTCGTCGTCCCCACCGCGGCCGAGAGGTTCATTGGTCCGGAATTGTTGCCGATGAAGAGGTCCGCTCGGGCCATCAGCGCCGAACCGACGTCGAACTTGAGGTCGCAGACATTGAGTTCGGCGACGCCGTTGGGCGAGCCCGCCGCCAGCAGGGCGTCGACCCGGGCCTTGTCCTCGAAGCCGCCCAGCCAGAAGCGCGTGCCGCCCTTGTCGGCGAGCATGGCGCTGAGGGCGGCGAAACCATCCAGCGGCCACATGCGGCGCGTCTCGCTGGCGCCGACGCCATAGACGATCCACGGCCGGGGCAGGGCGCCGAAGCGGGCGTCCACCGTTTCCAGCGCCGTTCGGGTGGGGTTCAGGGCCGGTTCGCGGCTGGTCACGACCAGGCCGTGGGCCGCCTCGAAGGCGGCCAGCTTGTCGATCCGATGGGCCGGGCGCATGGACTTGGGCAGGTAGGGTCCGTGGGTCAGCCAGCGCTGCTGGACGTGGCCCATGCCAAAGCCCCGGCGCTCTGGCACGCCGGCCAGGGCCGCGCCGATGGCGGGGCGGTCGATCTTCTCGAGGATCCACACCGCCCGCGGCCGGCGGGCGCGGCAGAGGGCATGGAAATCGCGGATCTCCTGCGGGTTCTTCCAGGTCCCCGAGCGGTATTCCAGATAGTCGATGGCCGTCACGCAGGTCTCGGCGCCCAGAAGGTCGCGGGCGCGGCTCGACGGGCGGGCGGCCAGCAGCACGGTCTTTTCCGGCGTTTGGGCGGCGATGGCGCGCAGGGTGGGCAGGTGCCAGGTCAGGTCGCCCACGCCCCGGTCGGGCATGTAGACCATGACGAGGCCGCGGCCCGCCTCGGCGGGAACGGCGGGATCCAGGGTCATGCCCAGGCGGCCAGCAGTCCGCGGAGCCCGGCGACGAAGGCCAGGGGCTGGTCGAGCATCACATGGTGGTCGGCGTCGGGAATGGGCAAGCGCAGCACGTCCTTGGGCATTTGGGCGATCATATAGTCCAAGGTTTCGGCGTGCATAAGCCCGGACCGCTCGCCCCACATCAGCGCGGCGGGGCAGGCGATCTCGCTCAGAAGCTGGCCGAGGTCGGGCATCGAGAACCGCTGCCAGATGGCCGGGTCGAACTTCCAGGTCCAGCCGCCCTCGACCTGTTTCAGCGAGCGGCGGGCGATGTGATCGGCGATGTAGAGGTTCTCGCAGGGCTGCGGCGGCGCCAGGCGAAAGCGCGTCAGGGCCTCTTCCAGGTTCGGATAGACCTTGGTCCCGAAGCCCGAGCGCGGCGGCGGGCCCCGCCAGCGCTTCTCCGGCGGCTGGATCGAGGTGTCGACCAGGATCGCCCCGCGCAGGCGCTCGGGATGGCGGGCGGCGCAGAACAGGGTGGGAAAGCCGCCGAACGAGTGGCCGACGAAGATCGGCTTATGCCCGCCGGCCTCCAGCCCCGCGGCCTCGACGGCGGCGAAGGCCTCGGCCGCGAAGGTGTCGGCGCTG
Source organism: Caulobacter sp. CCNWLW153 (assembly GCF_036889365.1). Classification (NCBI taxonomy): domain Bacteria; kingdom Pseudomonadati; phylum Pseudomonadota; class Alphaproteobacteria; order Caulobacterales; family Caulobacteraceae; genus Caulobacter; species Caulobacter sp. CCNWLW153. The sequence continues at coordinate 192,626 of NZ_JBAKFV010000012.1, read as the reverse complement.
TAGGCCTCGCGCCAGCCGCTGCCGCCCATGCCCGCCCACGATATGGCGGCCACCCGCCAGTCCTTGGCGAAGGACGGGGCGATGAAGCTCCACCAGTCGGCATGGGCCCCGTTCCCGTGCAGGAACAGCAGGCCGGGCTTGCCGACCTGGCCCCAGGTCAGGAGCTCGATGGGCGTCCCCTCGACCTCGATGGTCGAGCGCTCGGGCTCGATCGCGATCGCGGCCTCGAACCAGGCGGGCGCGGGCGGGGGCTCGCCGTTGAACGGGCCGAGCAGGGAGGCTGTCAGGGTCTGGTCGTCGGCCATGCTCAGGCCTCCTCGCGGAAGGCGATCTCGCCGGGGCGCGGCTTGCGGGGGCTGAGCGCCTTGAAGATGCCCGTGCCGGTCATCAGGGTTCGTTCGCCGGTCCAGATGCGGCCGCGCACGGTGAAGACAAGGTCCTCCTCGGCCAGGAGCTCGCCCTGGCCCTCGACGAACTCGCCCAGCTGCGCGCTGGAGAGAAAGTCGGTCATCAGCCGCACCGTGACCCACGAATAGGACTTCTGCAGCGAGATGATCCGGCCCCAGGCCATGTCGGCGAAGCTCATCAGCATGCCGCCGTGGCAGGCGCCCAGGCCGTTGGTGTGATGCTCCTCGACCCGGAAGCCGAGCGTGGCCTCGCCGGGGCCGTCATGGCGCTCGTACAGCGGCCCGATCTGTCGACCAAAGCCCCGCGTCCAGTTCAGCTGGGCGTAGCCGGGCGGGATGGCGGCGCTCTGGGCCTCGGTCAGGTCGTCGGACATGGGTGAAGTCTAACGGCCGTTTGAATGAGTGGGCAAGACCCCCTCCCCGTGGGGGAGCTGTCGCGGAGCGACTGAGGGGGCTCTACGCCCTCACCTCGCCGAACTTCCCGGCCTGGTAGTCCTGGATCGCCTGGATGATCTCTTCCCGCGTCGTCATCACGAACGGCCCGTGCGAGACGACCGGCTCGCGGATCGGGTCGGCGTGGCCCAGCAGCAGCACCGCGCCGTCGGCCGACGCCAGGTCCAGTCCTTCGCCGTCGGTCAGTTCCACCAGGTTGAAGGCGCTGGCCGTCTTGTCGCCGATCGCGATCGAGCCGCGCACCACATAGAGGAACACCGCTCGTCCGGCCGGGATCGGCAGCGACAGCCTTGCGCCGACCGCCAGTCGAACGACGCTCATCGCCACGCCGGTCAGTGACGCGATCGGGCCTGTCACGCCGTCCACCTCGCCCGAGATCAGCTCGATGGTCGCGCCGTCCTTCTCGACCTTGGGAATGTCGGGCGCCTGCAGGCCGACATAGCGCGGCGCGGTCATCTTCAGGCGGCTGGGCAGGTTGACCCACAGCTGCAGGATTTCCAGCGGCCCGCCGCTCTTCTTGAAGGCCTCGGGCGACAGTTCGGCGTGGACGAGGCCGCTGCCGGCCGTCATCCACTGCACGCCGCCCGCGTCGATGACGCTCTCGTGGCCGCCGCTGTCGAGGTGCGACAGCTGGCCCTCGAGGATGAAGGTCACGGTCTCGAAGCCGCGGTGCGGGTGCGGACCGAACGGCAGGCCATGGTTGCCGGGGCGGTAGGTCTGCGGGCCGTGGTGGTTGAGGAACAGGAACGGATCCAGCTGGCCGATCGCCGGGCCGGGCAGGGGGCGGCGGGTGGTCAGGTCGCCGATGTCGTCGCGATAGGCGCCGTGCAGGCGGGCGATGGTGCGGGTCATGGAAAGTTCCTTACTCCTCCCCCGAGAAACGGGGGAGGGGGACCACGAAGTGGTGGAGGGGGCGAGACTGGGCGTGGCGGCGGCGGGGGGGGGGGGCCCCCCCCCCCCCCGCGCCCCCCCCCCCCCCCCCCCCCCGCCCCCCCCCCCCCCGGGCCCGCCCCCCCCCCCCCCCCCCCCCCCCCCCCCCCGAGACTGGGCGTGGCGGCGGCGGTGGCCCCCTCCGTCACGTCGCCGGTGGCGCCGCGCCACCTCCCCCGTTTTACGGGGGAGGAGAAAGGCCAGCCGCCCCGAGCACCGCTGCCTGCCGCTGCGCAAGCGCCTCCTCCGAGAAGCCCTCCAGCGAGGCCTCGAACAGGGCGCGCCAGTTGTGGCGGGCGCCCAGGTGCAGGAAGGCCGCGCCCAGGCCGATGGCGGCGCGGTCCATGAACACGAACTCGCGCGGGATGACGATGCCGCCCACCGACTTCAGGGCCTGGCGCACCTTGAAGGCCTCGCGGCGGCCGTACTCGCCGGGCGGCACGTCGTCGGCCACGGTGCGCACGCGGTCGTCGAGCAGCGGGCCGTAGATGAACCGGGCCCAGACGTTCAGCACGTCGACCAGTTCGTCGGTCAGGTTGGAGAAGCCCCAGCTGCGATAAGCCTCGACCTGGCCCGGGCGGTCGTCCTCGGACAGCGCTCGATAGAGCCGCACGACCCCGCCCACGAAGCGCGGCGGGAACACCCGGATGCAGCCGAAGTCGAGCAGGTTGAGATGCGCCGCGCCTTCACCGCCGAAGGTGTAGTTGCCCAGGTGCGGGTCGCCGTGGATGACGCCGATGTGGGTCATGGGACCCCACCAGGCCTCGAAAAGCAGGGCGGCGATGCGGTCGCGGGTCTCCTGCGGGGCGGTCTTGAAGGCCATGAGCCCCTGGCCGTCGAGCCAGGTCATGGAAAGCAGGCGTTTCGTGGAAAGCTCGCGGACCGGCTGCGGCGTGCGGATGTCGTCGCGGCCGACGAAGAAGCCGCCATAGACCGCCATCATCCGGGCCTCGCGGTCGTAGTCCAGCTCCTCGCGCAGGCGGTCGCCGACCTCTTCGATCATCTGCGTGGGGTCGATCGAGCCGTCCATCCTCTTGAACAGGCCGACCAGGGCGCGCAGCTGGCCAAGGTCGCTTTCGACGGCGCTCTGCATGTCGGGATACTGGAGCTTCACCGCCAGCTCGCGGCCGTCAGGCGCGATGGCGCGGTGCACCTGGCCCAGCGAGGCGGCCGCGGCGGCTTCGTGCTCGAAGCTCTGGAACTTGCTGGCCCAGTCGGCGCCCAGCTCGGCCGCCATCCGCCGCCGCACGAACGGCCAGCCCATGGCTGGCGCGTTGGTCTGAAGCTCGGCCAGCTCCTTGGCGAACTCCGGCGGCAGCAGGTCGGGCACCGTGGCGAACATCTGGGCCGCCTTCATCAGCGGCCCCTTGAGATTGCCCAGCGCCGCCTTCAGCGCCCTGGCGTTGCGGGCGTCCGCGTCGTCGCCGGCGAAGACGCGGTTGGCGCCGTAGCTGACGGCGGCGCCCGACAGGCCCGCGCCGACCTTGGCGAAGCGGGCCAGGCGGCCCGAGAGGCGGTCGCGTTCGGGGTCAGACATGATGTCTCCTTCTCCCCTTGCGGGAGAAGGTGTCGCGAAGCGACGGATGAGGGGTCGATGGGCCTGTCGGTTCGCGCGCAGCGGCGCCGGCGGCGCGACCCCTCATCCGACCGCCTACGGCGGCCACCTTCTCCCGCAAGGGGAGAAGGAAGCAGCTTTGCTTGCTCACACCAACGCCTCGAACTCGTCCACCAGCCGCTCCAGCTGCCGGCAGCCGGCCGCCCAGAAGGCCTTGTCGCGCGGATTGAGGCCGAAGGGCTTCAGCGCCTCGACATAGGTGCGGGTGCCGCCGGCGGCGAGCAGCTCCTCGTAGAGCGGCGCGAAGCTTTCCGGATCCTCGCGGCGCTTCTCCATCAGGCCGCGCACCAGGAGGTCGCCGAACGCGTAGGCGTAGACGTAGAACGGCGCGTGCACGAAGTGGCTGACATAGGCCCAGTAGTGCTCGTAGCCCTCGTTGAGCACGACGGCGGGGCCCAGGCTCTCGGCCATGGTCTCCATCCACAGCGCGCCGATCTGGTCGGGCGACAGCTCGCCGTCCTGGCGAGCGGCGTGGAACCTGCGCTCGAAGCGGTGGAAGGCGATCTGGCGGACCACGGTGTTGAGGCCGTCCTCGATCTTGCCGGCCAGGAGCCCCTTGCGGTCCGCCGGAGTGGCTTCGGCCAGCAGGCGGTCGAACACCAAGCCCTCGCCGAAGATCGAGGCGGTCTCGGCCAGGGTCAGGGGCGTGTCGGCCAGCAGAGTGCCCAGCGGCGCGCACAGGGTCTGGTGCACCGCGTGGCCCAGCTCGTGGGCCAGGGTCAGCACGTCGCGCCGCTCGCCCATGTAGTTCATGAAGACGTAGGGGTGGCGGTCGGCCGTCACCGGGTGCGAATAGGCGCCCGACTGCTTGCCGGCGCGCGGGCGGGCGTCGATCCAGGGCTGGGCGAAGAAGGTTTCCGCCGTATCGGCGAACTTCGGGGCCAGGGCCTGGAAGCTTTCCAGCACCACCTCCTTGGCCTCGCCCCAGCCGTAGGTGCGCGGTTGGGCCGCGTCGAGCGGGGCGTTGCGGTCCCAGTAGTCCAGGGTCTTGCGGCCCATGGCCTTGGCTTTGAGCGCGTAATAGCGGTGCGACAGGCGCGGATAGGCCTCGACCACGGCCGCTTCCAGGGCGTCGACGGCGTCGGCGTCGACCTCGTTGGCCAGGTGGCGCGAGTGGGCCGGATCGTCGTAGCGCCGCCAGCGGTCCTCGACCTGCTTCTCGAAGGCCAGGGTGTTCATCACCAGGCCTTGCGTCGCGGCGCGCTCCGAAAGGGCCTGGGCCAGGCCGTCGGCGGCGGCCTTGCGGCGGCGCACGTCGGGATCCGACAGACGGTTCAGCGCCTCGGGCAGGGTCAGGGCTTCCTTGCCGACCTTCGCGCTCAGTTTGGCCAGGGTCTCGTCATAGAGCCGCACCCAGTTGGCCACGGCCGGGCCGCGATCGACGATGTAGCGCTCCAGCTCGGCCGACAGCTCGTGCGGGCGCGACAGGCGCAGGCGGCGCAGCCACGGCGTCCAGCGGCGGGTCGGCTCGTGCGCCTCCAGCGCCGCGTTCAGCTCGGCGTCCTCCAGCTGGTTCAGCTCCAGCGAGAAGAACAGGCTCTCGGCGGCGATCTGCGAGGAGCGGGCGCGCAGGTCGGCCTCGAACTTGGCCCAGGCCGGGTCGTCGCGGGCGGTCGAGGCGGCCAGGCCGGCATACGCGCCCACGCCCCACAGGCCGTTGACGGCCTCCTCGTAGAGCCGAATGCCGCGATCGAGCAGCTTGCCCAGGCGCGCCGGCTCGCCGCGCGCTTCCAGGAACATGCCCTCCAGCGAGGCCAGTTCGTCGTTGGCGGCCTTGGCGGCGGCCAGGTCGGTTTCGATCTTGGGGTCCTCGCGGCCGGCGTAGAGGTCGGCGAGGTTCCACTCGGGGAGGGCGTCGGGCTTGAAGGGCGCGTTCATGACGGGAATGGATATGGCGTCTGGAGGGCGGGAGGCAATCGGGGGCGGCGGGTTTCTCCGCTCAAGTCTCGAACGCGGCGATGATCGGACAGGGTCCATGATCGTCGGCGCCGCAAGCGTGGAGCAGGCGCGACAGGCCCGCGCGGGCGGCCTGCAACTCCTCGATCTTGCGGTCGAGGTCGGTGATGCGCTCGCGGGCCAGCTGCCGCGCCCGCACCCGGTCCTCGCCGGCGTCGAGCGCCAGCAGCTCGCCGATCTGCTCGAGGGTGAAGCCGGCGGCCTGGGCTGAGCGGATGAAGCGCAGGCGCCGCACCGCCTCGTCGCCATAGCGCCGCACGCCGCCGGACAGGCCGGAACCCTCGCCGCGCTCGGGCGTCTCCAGAAGACCCCGGCGCTGGTAGTAGCGCACCGTTTCCACGCCCACGCCGCCGGCCCGGGCCAGGCCCGCGATCGTCGTCGCGCCGTTTGTCGTCGCCATCGCTTGACTCCGTACCATGGTACGGAATCCATATGAGCCCGGTCCCGCTCGCGTACAAGGAGACCGCCGTGACGTCCGTTGCTTCCGCCGCCCCCAAGAAGGCCGTCCTCTACCGCATGGTGATGGACAAGCACGTCTGTCCGTACGGGCTGAAGGCCAGGCATCTGCTGCGGTCCAGGGGCTACGAGGTGGAGGACCATCACCTGACCACGCGCGAGGCGACCGACGCCTTCAAGGCGCAGCATGGCGTCAAGACGACGCCGCAGGTCTTCGTCGGCGGCGAGCGGATCGGCGGGTTCGACGACCTGCGCCGCTGGTTCGGCGCCAAGCCCCGCGACCCCAAGGCCAAGACCTACACGCCGGTGATCGCCCTCTTCGCCATGACCGCCCTGATGGCCCTGGCGGCGACCTACGCCGTGGACGGGACGCCCTTCACGGGCCGGGCGGTCGAGTGGTTCATCAGCTTTTCCATGGTGGTGCTGGCCATCCAGAAGCTGCGCGACGTCGAGAGCTTCTCGTCGATGTTTTTGGGCTACGACCTGCTGGCCAAGCGCTGGGTTCCGTACGGCTACGTCTATCCGTTCGCGGAAGGCTTGGCGGGCGTGCTGATGACGGCCGGGGCGCTGACCTGGTTCTCCGCGCCGCTGGCCCTGGTGATCGGCGGCATCGGCGCGGTGTCGGTGTTCAAGGCCGTCTATATCGACAAGCGCGACCTGAAATGCGCCTGCGTCGGCGGCGACAGCAACGTGCCGCTGGGCTTCATCTCGCTGACCGAGAACGTGATGATGGTGGCGATGGCGGTTTGGATGCTGGTTGGGCACTAAGCCAAGCTCCTCCCCCGCTTGCGGGGGAGGGGGACCGCGAAGCGGTGGAGGGGGCGAGACTGGGCTCGGCGCTCTGTCCCTCGCCCCCCTCCGTCACGCTGCGTGTCCGCAGCGCGCCACCTCCCCCGCTAAAGCGAGGGAGGAGCAGGGAGCAGTCGGCGAAGCCGACGGAGAGCGAAGGGGCGGCCGGCCTCGGCGGAAGCTGAAAACGTCCCCCCTCCGGCCCTCCGGGCCACCTTCCCCAGAGGGGGAGGATCTTTAGTGAACCCCCAGCGCCTCCGGCGTCACCGTCACGATATCGGCGTCGCCCAGGGTCACCGCCGCCAGCTGGCCCGGGACCTGGGCCAAGACGCTTTCGGCATAGACCCGCAGCAGCTGGCCGCGCAGCGCTTCGGCTTCCGGGGCCAGGGCGCCCTTGGCCAGCATCCAGCCGCCGACCGTGTCGCCCAGCAGCTTCAGATAGGCCGTGGCGCCCGACAGGGCGTCGGGCATGGCGCGGGCGCGGCGCTCGACCAGCCAGGCGGTGGCCGAGGCGGCGGCGTTCAGGGCGGCTTCCAGGCGACCGGCGACCGGGGTCAGCGAAGCGTCGGCGGCCTTCAGGGCCTCGATGGTGTCGCGGATGTCGTCCATCAGGTCGGCCACGGCCTGGCCGTCGGCCAAGCCCAGCTTGCGGCCGATCAGGTCGATGGCCTGGATGCCGTTGGTGCCCTCGTAGATCGGGGTGATGCGAGCGTCGCGATAGTGTTGGGCCGCGCCCGTTTCCTCGATGAAGCCCATGCCGCCGTGGATCTGCACGCCCAGCGAGGCGACCTCGACGCCCACGTCGGTCGACCAGGCCTTGGCGATCGGGGTCAAGAGCTCCTCGCGCAGCTTGGCGGCCGCGCGGGTCTCCTCGTCGGCGGCCGCGTGGGCCAGGTCGGCGGCGACGGCGGTCGACAGGCAGATGCCGCGCGCGGCCTCGATCTTGGCCTTCATCAGAAGGAGCGTGCGGCGCACGTCCGGATGGTCGAACAGGCGCGAGGGATAGGCGCCCGTCCAGGCCGAGCGGCCTTGCACGCGTTCCAGGCTGAAGTTCAGGGCCTGCTGGTAGGCGCGCTCGGCGATGGCGACGCCCTGGGCACCGACCTGCAGGCGGGCGGCGTTCATCATCGTGAACATGTGCGCCACACCCTGGTGCAGCTTGCCGACCAGCTCGGCCTTGGCGCCTTCGAACAGCATCACGCAGGTGGGCGAGCCGTGGATGCCCAGCTTGTGCTCCAGCCCGCCGACGCGCACGTCGTTGGCCGCGCCCGGCTTGCCGTCGTCGTCGACCAGCACCTTGGAGGCCAGGAACAGCGAGATCCCCTTCACGCCGGGAGGGGCGTCGGGGGTGCGGGCCAGCACCAGGTGGACGATGTTGTCCGTCGCGTCGTGGTCGCCCCAGGTGATGAAGATCTTCTGGCCCGACAGGGTGTAGCCGCCCTGGCCGTCGGGGGTGGCCATGGTTGTCAGGGCCGCCAGGTCAGAGCCGGCCTGCGGCTCGGTCAGGTTCATGGTGCCGGTCCATTCGCCCGAGACCAGCTTGGGCAGGAACACGCTCTTGTGGCGCTCGGTCCCGTGCAGGGCCAGGGCCTCGATGGCGCCCAGGCTCAGCATCGGGCACAGGCCGAAGGCCATGTTGGCCGCCTGCACCATCTCCAGCGTGGCGATCTCCAGCGCTTTCGGAAGACCTTGGCCGCCGTGATCGGGCGAAGCGGCCAGGCTGGTCCAGCCGGCCTCGGCGAAGGCCTTGTAGGCGTCGGCGAAGCCCGGGGCGCTGCGCACCACGCCGTTTTCCAGCTTGGCGCCGACGAGGTCGCCCTGGCGGTTGATCGGGGCCAGCACTTCCGAGGCGAACACGCCCGAGGCCTCCAGCACGGCGTCGACCGTGTCGGCGTCGGCCTCGGGATAGGCGTCGGCCAGGCGGCCGAAGTCGGCCACATGGCGCAGGGCGAAGGCGAGGTCGCGGACGGGGGCGCGGAAAGTCATGCGGGGGCCGATCTGTTCAAGCGTCGGGTTGGGGTATGTGATCCCTGTTTAGATCGCGCGGCCAATCGCGCCAAGGACCGCCTGTCGATCACGGCTTCGTGAGGAGACGCCCCTTCAACTGGACGGTGAAGTTCCTAAGTCGGGGTAATCAGCAACCGTCACTATGACAGTTTTGTCAGTTTGGAGATCTGAGACCATGGCTCGCCCCTTCGCCTACGCCATTCTGGCCGGCGCCCTTCTCGCCGCTCCCCTCGCGGCCCCGGTCGCCGCCCTGGCGCAACCGGCGACGGATCCCGCCGCCGCTCCGGCCGGGACCTGGGCCCTGGACAAGCGCCACGCCAGCCTCACCCTGCGCGTGAAGCACTTCGGCACCTCGAACTACACCTTCCGCCTGTCGGGCCTGGACGGCTCGTACGCCTACGACCCGGCCAAGCCGCTGGATTCCAAGGTGTCGATCACGGTCGACCCGAAGTCGGTCGACACCGGCCTGCCGAATTTCAACAAGGAAATCTCGGACGATCCGAAGTTCTTCGACTCGGCCAAGTACCCGACCATCACCTTCGTCTCGACCAAGATCGAGCAGACCTCGGCGGGCAAGGGCAAGCTGACCGGCGACCTGACCTTCCGCGGCGTGACCAAGCCGGTGACCCTGGACGTCACCTATAACGGCTTCGCCAAGACCCCGTTCGGCTCGCAGATCATGGGCTTCTCGGCCACGGGCAAGATCAAGCGTTCGGAGTTCGGCTTCACCCACCTGGTGCCGATGGTTTCGGACGACGTCGACCTGGCGATCGAAGCCGAATTCAATCCGAAGAAGTAAGATCCTGAACTAAGGGACGGCCTATGACCGCCGAGACGCATTCCAAGCCCGCCTCGGCGGCGGGTCCTGTCCGCTACACGACGGTGGCGATCATCCTGCACTGGCTGATCGCCGCCGCTCTGATCTTCCAGGTGATCCTGGGCTGGCGGGCCGATGACGGCCCCAAGGGCGCGCAAACCTTCGCCCTCTTCCAGCTGCACAAGTCGATCGGCATCACCATCCTGGTGCTCAGCGTCGCGCGCCTGCTGTGGAAATTCACCCACAGGTCGCCGCCGGCCCCGGCCGGCCAGCCGACCTGGGAAAAGCTGGCCGCCAGCGCCGTGCACGTCGGCTTCTACGTGATCATGATCGGCCTGCCCCTGACCGGCTGGATCATCGCCTCGACCAGCCGCATCAACATTCCGACCGTCCTCTACGGCGCCATTCCCTGGCCGCACATTCCGGGCCTGCCGGAGCTGGCCGCCGGGGCCAAGGACGCCTGGAACGACTTTGGCCACATCGGCCACAGCGTGCTGGTGAAGTTCACCTACGTGCTCTTGGCCCTGCACCTTGGCGCGGTGGCCAAGCACCAGATCCTCGACCGCGACGAGGTGTTCGGCCACATGGCCGCCGGCGCCAAGCCGGGCCTGAAGGAGCCGCGCCTGTGGCTGGCCGCCGCCGGTTTCGCGGCCGTGATCGCCGCCGGCTATCTCTACACCCCCGCCAAGGCCAAGGCGCCCCAGCCGGCTCCGGCCGAAAGCAGCGCCGACGACCTGGCCTTGCCGGACGAGACGCCCGCGGCCGCCGCGCCGGTCGCGACGACGGCCGGTCCCGCGCCGCAGGCCACGCCCGCTGAATCCACCGAGGCGCCCGTCGACAGCGCCCTGAAGGACCCGGTCGCCTGGGCCGTGCAGAAGGGCTCGCACCTCGACTTCGACCTGGCCTGGGCCGACACCCCGATCCACGGGACGTTCAGCCGCTGGACGGCCGACATCCTGTTCTCGCCGGAAGCGCTGGACCGTTCGAAGCTGACCGTCAGCGTTGATCTGGCCTCGGCCGGCACGGGCGACGGCCAGCGCGACGAGAGCCTGCAGGGCCCCGACTTCTTCAACACCGCGTCCTCGCCCAAGGCGACCTTCACCGCGACCAAGTTCCGCAAGACCGCCGAAGGCCGCTTCGTGGCCGACGGGACGCTGGACCTGCGCGGTGTGAAAAAGCCGCTCAGCCTGCCCTTCAGCCTGAAGATCGACGGCGACACGGCCAAGGCTCGCGGTGTAACCACCCTCGACCGGACCGCGTTCGGGGTTGGACAGGGCGAATGGGCGTCGACGGATCAGATACCGGGCAAGATCAAGGTGAGCTTCGCCCTGACCGCCAAGAAGAAGTAGCCCGCGCGGCGCAGGCCCTCGCCAGCGGGGGCCTCGTCCTGCTGCCCACCGAAACCGTGTACGGCCTCGGGGCGGATGCGTCCGACCCCGCGGCCGTGGCGGCGATCTTCGAGGCCAAGGGGCGTCCGCGCTTCAACCCGCTGATCGCCCACGTCGCCGATCTCGACACCGCCGCTCGCATCGCCGCCTTCGACGAGCGGGCGCGCGCGCTGGCCGAAGCCTTCTGGCCTGGCCCCCTGACCATCGTCGCCCCGATCGCCGCCCCTTCGGCCGTCTGCGATCTCGCCCGCGCGGGGCTGGAGACCGTGGCCATCCGCGTGCCCGGCCACCCGCTGGCCCGCGCCGTGCTGGCCGCGTTCGGCGGACCGGTGGTGGCCCCCTCGGCCAACCGCTCGGGCCGTCCCAGCCCCACCACCTTCGCCGACGCCTTCGCCGAGACGGGCGACAGGTGCGCCGCCGCCCTCGATGGCGGACCCTGCCAGGTCGGCCTGGAGTCCACCGTCGTCGCCGTGCTCGACGGCCCCGTGCGCCTGCTGCGACCCGGCGCCGTCACCCGCGCCCAGCTCGAGGCGGTGGTCGGTCCGCTGGCGCAGGCCGACGACGACGCCAAGCGCTCGCCCGGGCGCCTGGCCCTGCACTACGCCCCCGACGCCCCGGTGCGGATCAACGCCCAGGCGCCGAACGCCGAAGAGGCGTTCCTCGCCTTCGGGCCCTGGCCGGATGGCGAGAGGGTGTTCAACCTCAGCCCCACGGGCGATCTGGCGCAGGCCGCCGCCAATCTCTTTTCCTACCTGCGGGCGGCCGACCGCACCGCGCCGGCGGCCATCGCCGTGGCGCCGATCCCCGACGAGGGGCTGGGCGAGGCCATCAACGACCGCCTGCGCCGCGCGGCGGGGTTCGTGGGGTAGGCAAGACCGCCCAGCCCCGGCTAGGGTCGATCCGAATCTCTAGTCTGGGTTGATGGGGCGCGTATGGGGGCGAAGGAACCGGTCGAGACGACCGCCGCGCGTGAGCCGGCGTTCTGGGACCTGTGGCGCAGGCTCAAGAGCGACTTCTCCTGCTGGACCTTCATTCCGTCGTGGTTCTACACGCCCGGCGCCTGGGGCTATCTGGGCGTCGATTTCGTCAGCGGCTTCCGCAGGAACCCCTCGACCCTGCGCGCCCTCGAACTGTTCAAGGGCGTCGACGAAAGGACCTTCGACGCGGTGGCGGCCCTGGCGGCGCTGAATGCTCGGCGGCAGGAGCAGATGCTGCGGGCGGTGATCATCACCTACCTGACCGTGCCGGTGTCGGTGACCGCCCTGGTGGCCGAGATCGTCGGCGACGACCTGGGCACCTTCGTGCGCGAGAACATGACCAACGTCATCGCCGTGGTCGTGACCCTGGCGATCGGCCCGCTCTCCTTCCTGTTCAGCAACTGGCGGGCTCGCCAGATCGTCGGCGTGCTGGACCTGGTCAGGATCGAGCGCGGCGCCGCCGACTGATCCCCGGCACGCACACGGGGCGCAACGCATTTCACCCGCTGTCGAACGCTTGTAGGATCGGCCCGCGCCCGGCTTCGCCGGCGCGCGTGTGGATCAGCGTAGAGGAGGGGCGAGGTGGAGCGAGAGCGCAAGGCTTCCGCGCAGCGGCGCGACATCCTCATCGCCGCCACCGAGCGCGCCCAGACGTCGGGCTTCCATTCCACCACCATGGACCAGATCGCCCGCGGCGCGGGCTTGAGCGTCGGGCAGGTCTATCGCCACTTCGAGAACAAGGACGCCATCATCGGCGCTGTCGCCGAGGCCCGGGCCCGCAAGGTGCTCGATCCATTCGAGAATCACGCCCAGGGCGAACCGGTGCTGGAGACCCTGCTGCGCGACGCGCCTGCGGCCCTGCGCCAGGCCCGCGACAGCAAGGTGGCCGCCCTGGACCTGGAGATCCTGGCCGAGGCCGAGCGCAACGCGGTGGTCGCTCAGGTGGTCCATCATGTCGAGACGGCCCAGTTGGAGCGCGGGGTGGAGGCCCTGGCGCCGTTCCGCAAGCCGGGCTGGACCGACGATGACCTGGTCGCCCGCATCGCCTTCCTGGGCCTGATCCTAGACGGGCTGCAACTGCGCGGCGCGCGGGGCTCCACCGCCGCGCCGGCGGCGATGGAGCGGGCCTATCGCGACATCATCGCCGCCCTCTTCGGCTAGTTCTTCAGGCGGTAGCCGGTCTTGAAGACCCAGGCGATGATCGCCAGGCACAGCACCAGCACGCCGCAGGTGGCCGCGAGGCTGACGCCGACGCCCACGTCCGAGGTCCCGAAGAAGCTCCAGCGGAAGCCGCTGACCAGGTAGACCACCGGGTTGAACAGCGAGATCGTCCGCCACACGCCCGGCAGCATGTCGATCGAATAGAAGCTGCCGCCCAGGAAGGTGAGGGGCGTGATCACCAGCAGCGGCACGATCTGCAGCTTCTCGAAGCTGTCGGCCCAGATGCCCAGGATGAAGCCGAACAGGCTGAAGGTCACCGCCGTCAGCACCAGGAAGGCGGCCATGAACAGCGGGTGCTGGATCTCGAACGGCACGAACAGGCGCGCCGTGGCCAGGATGATGACGCCCAGCATCAAGGACTTGCTGGCCGCCGCGCCGACATAGCCCAGCACGATCTCGAACGGCGAGACGGGGGCCGACAGCACCTCGTAGATCGTGCCCGACCACTTGGGCATGTAGATGCCGAACGAGGCGTTCGACAGGCTCTCGGTCAGGATCGACAGCATGATCAGGCCCGGCACGATGAACGCGCCGTAGGGCACGCCGTCGACGGCGGTCATGCGCGAGCCGATCGCCGCGCCGAAGACGACGAAATAGAGCGAGGTCGACAGCACCGGCGAGGCGATGCTCTGCAAGAGGGTGCGGAAGGTCCGCGCCATCTCGAAACGGTAGATGGCGGCGACGGCGTGGATGTTCATGGCCGGTCCTTCACCAGGCTGACGAAGATCTCCTCGAGGGAGCTCTGGCGGGTGTTGAGGTCGGTGAAGTCGACGCCTTCGGCCGACAGGCGGCGCAGCAGCGGCGCGATGCCGGTCTCGGCGGCCTGGGCGTCGAAGCTGTAGACCAGCTCGGTCCCGTCGGCGGTCAGTTCCAGGGCGTAGTCCGACAGGCCGGCGGGCACGGCTTCCAGCGGCGACTGCAGGTGCAGGGTCAGCTGCTTCTTGCCCAGCTTCTGCATCAGGGCGGCCTTGTCCTCGACCAGGATGATCTCGCCCTTGCGGATCACCCCCACCCGGTCGGCCATCTCCTCGGCCTCCTCGATGTAGTGGGTGGTCAGGATGATGGTGACGCCCGTCTCGCGCAGCTTGCGGACCATCTCCCACATGTCGCGGCGCAGTTCGACGTCGACGCCGGCGGTGGGCTCGTCGAGGAACAGGATCGAGGGCTCGTGCGACAGGGCCTTGGCGATCATCACCCGTCGCTTCATGCCCCCCGACAGAGTCATGATCTTGGCGTCCTTCTTGTCCCACAAGGAGAGGTCGCGAAGGATCTTCTCGATCAGCGCCGGGTTGGCCGGCTTGCCGAACAGGCCGCGGCTGAAGGTGACCGTGGCGATCACCGTCTCGAAGGCGTCGGTGGTCAGCTCTTGCGGCACCAGGCCGATCTTGGTGCGGGCCGGGCGGTACTCGCGGGCGATGTCGTGGCCGTCGGCGACGATTGTGCCGGTGCTGGGCCGCACGATGCCGCAGATGATGCTGATCAGCGTGGTCTTGCCCGCGCCGTTGGGGCCGAGCAGGGCGAAGATCTCGCCGCGATTGATGGTCAGGTCGACCTGCTTGAGGGCCTGGTGGCCCGAGGCGTAGGTCTTGGTCAGACCCGACACCGTGATGATGGGTTCCACCCGTCTGTTCCCTCTAGTCCATGCGGTCCGCGCCCAGATGGGGGCGCGCGGCGAAAAGCGCCAGTGGCGAGCGATGCGCCTATTTCGATCCCAGGGCGTCGGTCAGGTGACACGACTTTCCGGCGGTCAGGTTTTCCAGACCGATCACGTCCAGCGCATTGCCGTCCTCGCCCTCGATCTCGGCGTACTGGCCAATGACCTCGACATAGACGGGCGCCTTCAGGGTCTTGAGCTTCTCGCGCAGCTTGGCGACCGGCTTTTCCTGCTCGTCGTCGCGATCGCGCAGGACGTAGCGGTTGGCGGCAAGGTCGCAGCGGGTGAGGATCATCTGGTCCTTCTGGACGTCCACCGTGCCGATATAGAGGTCCTGGGCTAGCGCCGCGCCGGCGCTCATGGCCAGCAGGGCCGCGCCGGCCAGCACGCAAAGCGATCTCTGCATCGAAACTCCGTCGGACTGGCTCTGGACAGCGACCGGCCTAGCCTGCCGCCGCGCCCGGATCTGTCAGCAGTCGTCAGCGGGCGCGACGGGCCGAGCGGAGCATGCGTCCCAGCTCGCCGATCGCATAGGGTTTTTGCAGCACCGGGAAGCCGTGGTGGGCGTCGTCGGCCAGCACCTGGCTGTAGCCGCTGGTCAGCACCACCGGCAGGCCGGGCCAGCGGCTGCGAATGCGCCGAGCCAGCTCCAGGCCGCTGATGCCGGGCATGACCACGTCCGTGAAGACGTAGTCGAAGGCGTCGCCGCGCTCTTCCAGCACGGCGATGGCGCGCTGGCCGTTGGCGACGAGGCAGGTTTCGTAGCCCAGGTCCTCCAGCAGTTGGCGCGCGAAGTCGCCCACCTCGGCATTGTCCTCGACGATGAGGATCGCGCCGTGCTCGTCGGCGGCCGTTTCCACGGCGTCGGCGGCGGCCGCCTCGGCCGGGGCGTCGACTTGCGGCAGGTACAGCGTGAAGGTCGAGCCTTCGCCCTCGCGGCTTTCGACGTCCACGTCGCCGCCCGACTGCTTGGCGAAGCCGAACACCTGCGACAGGCCAAGGCCGGTGCCCTTGCCGACGTCCTTGGTGGTGAAGAACGGCTCGAAGATCTGGTCCAGCACCCGGGGCGACATGCCAGAGCCGGTGTCGGTGATCGAGACGGCGACGAACGGTCCTTCGTGGCCGCCTTGCCCTCGCAGCGCCGGCAGCGACGCGGCCTCATAGGCGCGGATGACGAGGTCGCCGTCGCCGTCCATGGCGTCGCGCGCGTTCACCGCCATGTTGACCAGCGCGGTCTCGAACTGGCTGGCGTCGGCTTCCACGAAGCAGGGGGCCAGGCTGGGCTCGACGGTCAGGCGGATGCGGCCGCCCACGATGGCGCCCAGCATGTCGGCGACGCTGGCGATCCGCGCGCCGACGTCGAAGGTGGTCGGCTTCAGCGTCTGGCGACGGGCGAAGGCCAGCAGCTGCGCGGTCAGCTTGGCCGCGCGGTCGGCGGTTTCGGCGATCGCGTCGAGGTAGCGCTCGCGCTTGGCCTCTGGCAGCGAGGGACGACGCAGCAGTTCGGCCGACGAGCGGATGACGGTCAGCAGGTTGTTGAAGTCGTGCGCCACCCCGCCGGTCAGCTGGCCGATGGCTTCCAGCTTCTGCATCTGGCGGACCTGGCCCTCGGCGGCCAGCAGCGCATTGGTGCGCTCCTGGACATGGGTTTCCAGCGTCTCGTTGAGCTGGCGCAGCTCGCCCTCGGCGGTGCGCAGGGCGGTGACGGTGCTGGCCAGTTCCCGTTCGCGCGCGCGCAGGGACTCTTCGGCGATGGTCCGTTCCAGCAGGTCGGCGGCCTGCCGCGCCAGGATGTCGAGCAGGCGAAGATCCCGTTCGGAGGGGCTGTGGGCTTGGCTCCAATGGGTCGAGATCATGCCCAGCAGGCTGCCGTCGCGCGACCGCAGCGGCGTGGTCTGGGCCGCGCGGATGCCGGTGCGGCGGAAGGCCTGCAGGTCTTCGGTTCCGGCGATCTCGTCCCAGTCCTCGTAGTCGGGGATGACCGCGCGCTGGCCCGAGCGCAACGCCATCGTGCAGCTGCTGTGGGCCGAAGGGGTCACCCAGCCCCAGAAGGCGACGGCTTCCGGCGGCAGTCCGCGATAGGCCAGCAGCTGTAGCTCCCCGCCATGGCCCGACGGGTCGCCCTGCGGACACAACAGCTGCATGGTCCCGAACTGTGAGCGCGTGATCGATACGGCCGCGTCGACGATCTTGCCGTACAGCTCCAGGCGATCGTGCTCGCCGATCAGCTCGACGCTGATGCCGTGCAGGAATTCGATGTCGGCGAGGTCGTCGTCAGAAGCGGCCGCGCGGCCGGGCGCGAGCTTTGACGGATCGGCGTAGAAGGCGTCGAGCATGGCCGTTCCTTGGGGCGCCCTTGAGATACAGCACAGCCTGGCCGCCTCCGCCGTCCGCTGGACGACATAGCGACCCACGAATGCAAGCCGACGTGAAGCTTCAGCTTACGCCGACCCACAACGCGCGAAACGCAAAAAGGCGCCGCCGGTTCTTCAGCGAACCGTCAGCACGGCTCCGTGCACGCCCACCACCGAGACCCGCGTCCCGGTCTCGGGGGCGGTCTCGCCCTCGGCCTCGCCCTCCGTCTGGGCGGCCCATTCCTTGCCGTCGACGAACACCCGGCCGCGGCCGTTCTCGAACGCGGTGACCACCTCGGCCGGGCGGCCGAGCAGGCGCAGGGTCGGGTCGTTGAGGTCGGGATCGGGCCCGGCCAGGGCCGGCCGCAGGAAGCGGCGGGCGAAATAGGTGCTGGCGATGGTCAGCACGGCGAAGAGGGCGATCTCCACCGGCAGGTTGGTCGGCAGCAGCAGGGCCACGACCCCCACGGCCGCCGCCGAGGCGGCCGGCCACAGCAGCCAGCCGGTGCCGGTGCCCACCTCGATCGCCAGGAACACGGCCGCCGCCGACAGCCACAGCCAGAAGGGATGGTTGACGTAGAAGTCGATCAGGCCGGTCATGGCCTCAGCCTCCCTTGCGCGGCGTGCTGGTCGGCACGGCCGCGGAGCGCACGGGCGGAGTGGCGTCCGGTCCGCCCAGCGAGCGGATCAGTTCGCCGACCCCGGCCACCGTGCCGGTGATGCCGGCGAAGTCGGCCGGCACGATCACGGTCTTGGCGTTGGGCGAGCGGGCGAGGTCGCCGAACGCCTCGACGTATTTCTGGGCCACGAAGTAGTTGATGGCGTTGACGTCGCCGCGGGCGATCGCCTCCGACACGAAGGCGGTGGCCTTGGCCTCGGCCTCAGCTTCGCGCTCGCGGGCCTCGGCGTCGCGGTAGGCGGCCTCGCGGCGGCCCTCGGCCTGCAGGATGGCCGACTGCTTGGCCCCCTCGGCGCGGGCGATCTGGGCCTGCTTCTCGCCCTCGGCCTCGGTGATCACGGCGCGGCGCTCGCGCTCGGCCTTCATCTGGCGGGCCATGGCGTTGGTGATGTCGGCCGGCGGGGTCAGGTCCTTGATCTCGATGCGGGCGACCTTGACGCCCCACGGGCCGGTGGCGTCGTCGATGGTGGCCAGCAGGCGCGAGTTGATGTGGTCGCGCTGGCTCAGCACCTCGTCCAGCTCCATCGAGCCGACCACGGTGCGCAGGTTGGTCTGGGCCAGCTGGGTGATGGCGTAGATCAGGTTGTCGACGCGATAGGCCGCGGCCGAGGCGTCCATCACCTGGATGAAGACGATGGCGTCGACGGTCACCGACACGTTGTCCTTGGTGATGACCTCCTGCTTGGGGACGTCGAGCACCTGCTCCATCATGTTCACCCGCCGGCCGATGGTCTCGACGAAGGGGGTCAGGATGCTGATGCCGGGCTTGAGCGTGCGGGTGTAGCGGCCGAAACGCTCGACGGTGAACTCGCGGCCCTGCGGCACGATCTTGATGACGTTGACGACCAGCAGGATCGCCAGCACGAGCAGGACCAGGGGAACCAGATAAGCGGCCAAGTCTACGCCTCCCGAACGGGCCGGCCCCGCGGCCCTCGCCGCCGGTCGCCTGCGCCCATGAGGCGAGGTTAGCGCGCCCCTCGCCCGTCCGCCACGGAATCCGGCGAAGCTTGCACGGGCTCGTTGACCACCACCGTCTGCGACAGCTTGGAGGCGAGGGCGCGGCCGCGCTGCGCGGCCTGGCGCTCGGCCCGGCGGCTCTCGGGGGAGCACCCTTCCGGATGGCCGGCCTGGCTGGCCGCGAAGCCGCCGTTGAAGCGGTCGCGCAGCCGGTCGGTAAAGGTCGTATCGGCCGCTTCGATATCGATCAGGCGCATCATCCGGGCGCGCCAGAACTGGTCGCCCGCGCCTTCGCAGGCCTGGCGCAGGGCGTGGCTCTGGCCCAGCGCATAGGCCAGGTCGAGCAGGCGCTGGCGGTCGGCCGGCTCGCGCTCCTGGGCGTGCGCCGGCAGGGCCGAAGGAGCGGTCAGCAGCAGGGCCGCCAGGGCCGGGACGAGGGCGCGCGCGCGAAGCATGCGCCATTATCGCCGCAAGGGCGCCGCCTGTCATCGCCGCGCCCGCACGGGGCGAGCGGCGGGCGAGCGGCGCCGTATTCATCCACAGCCGCGCTTGCCCTTTTGGAGTCGAAACTTCGACTCTTCAGGGCCTTGCTATCAACAAGGATCGGCGTCAGGCTGTGGATAAGTCAGGGGCGGCGAGAAACGACCACTCCGACAGCGCAGAAGGGAGGACGTGTCATGGCCGAAGTGCATTACGGCGTCGTCCAGGTAGGCGACCGGTGGACGATCATCGGCGACCAGCTCCGGTTCGGGGCCTACCGCAACCGCCACGAGGCCGAACGCGCGGCCGTCCGGCTGGCCGAGCAGGCGACGGGCCTTGGCCTGCCGGTGCGCATGCACCTGCAGGACGAAACCGGACAGCTGCACAGGCCCACCCTGCTGAGCTGAAGGCTTCACGCAACGAAAGGCGGCCTCCGCGCGCTTTAACGGTGAGCAAGCGCCGCCGTTGGATGCCGCCATGGCCGACTCCGCAGAACTGAACGACCGAGACGCCCGCGCCGAGCGGGTCACCCAGGCCTATGCCGGCAATCGCCTGCTGCTGGCCCTGTCCGACGAGGCGCGCGCCGCGCTGAAGACGGGCCTGTCCCTGACCGCCCTGGCGCGGGGACAGGTGCTGTTCGACGTCGGCGAGGACGTGCGCAACACCTACCTGCCGTGCCGGCCGACCATGGTCGCCCTCCTGGTGGTCACCGCCGAGGGCCGCGAGGTCGAGGCCGCGACCATCGGCTGGGAAGGCGCGCTGGGCGGCATCGTCAGCGGCGGGTTGAAACCCGCCTACGGCCGCGCGGTTGTGCAGGTCCCCGGACCAGCCTTCGTGGTGCCGACCGCCCGGCTGGACGAGATGCGCCAGCGTTTCCCCGCCATGGGCGACCTCTTCACCCGCTATGCCGACGCCATGATCGCCCAGATGATGCAGTCGGTGGCCTGCAACGCCCTGCACACCATCGAGCAGCGCTGCTGCCGCTGGCTGCTGTCGGCGCACGACCGCTCGGGCGAGGACGTGGTGCGCCTGACCCAGGAGGCGCTGGCCGACATGATGGGCGTGCAGCGCACCACCGTCACCGCCGCGGCCAAGGTGCTGCAGGCCGACGGGATCATCCAGACCCGCCGCGGCCGGGTGGAGATTCTCGACCGCCGCAAGCTCGAGCGCCGGGCCTGTGAGTGCTACGGCCAGGTCGAGGCGCACTTCGAGCGGCTGCTGCCCGAGATCAAGGACTAGCCTCCACTCTCCCCGCGATTGCGTCGACCGGCGTTACGCGACACTCTCCGCGCCGTTTTCATCCGGGCGAGGGGGAGCATGGCCGACACTGTGGTGCTGATCCTGGCCTCTGCGGCGGCCGGCGTGGGGTTGTTCGCGGCCGCGCAGCTTGGCCTGCGCCGCGACTGGCGCACGGCGCCGTCCACGGCGCTTGCGGTGTTCCTGCTGCTCAGCGCCCTGTCGGGCCTGGACCTGATGCTCGACCGCGCCGGGGCCTATGCGTCCGCCCCCTGGGCGACGGGGATCCTGTGGACCACGTCGCTGGGCCTGGGGCCGGCGATCCTGGCCTATGTGCTGGCCATGACCGGCGATCCGGAACGGGGCTGGACGCCGGTCCGCGTCGCGCGCATCGGCTGGCCCGCGGGCCTTGCGATGCTGCTGGTCCTGCCGTTCTTCCTGCTGCCGGTTTCGACGCGGCTGGCGGTCTATACCGGCGCGGGCGCGGAAGCCGACCCTCTGGCCGGACCGTTGCAACTGGCCTTCGTGGCGCTGTTCCTGGCCGTGACGCTGGGCTACCTCGCCGCCGCCTTCGCCGTGATGAGCCGGCACGTGCGACGGGTTCGCGACCTCTTTTCGAACCTCGAGGACCGCACGCTGAGCTGGCTGCGGGCGCTGCTGCTGGTGATGCTGGCCGCCTGGATCTGGGGGGCGGTGAAGTCGGCCCTGGCCGCCGGCGCCGCGCACGAGGGCTGGCTGGACGCCGCCGCCGCCGCGGTCGAACTGGCCTGGACCGCCGCAATCGGTCTGTTTGGCCTGTCGCAGAAGCCGATCTACACGCCCCAGACCGAGACGCCGGAGGCGCTGCCGGCCGCCGGCAAGTACGCCCGCTCGGCCCTGCCCGATGCGCGCCAGGTCGAGATCGCCGCCCGCCTGGAGCAGGTCATGCGCACCGGCGCCCTCTATCGCGATCCGCTGCTGTCGCTCAGCGGGCTTGCGGGCCGCATCGGCGTCACGCCCAACCACCTGTCGCAGGTGCTGAACGAGCACCTGGGCCAGAGCTTCTTCGACTACGTCAACCGCTGGCGGGTCGAGGAGGCCGTGGCGCGCATCGGCGCCTCCGACGAGCCGATCCTGGCCATCGCCTACGAGGTCGGCTTCAACTCGCGCTCGACCTTCAACGCCGCCGTCAAGAAGCACGCCGGCCGGCCGCCCAGCGCCTTCCGCCCCGCCGCCTGACCCCGCCATCCATGTCCTGACCGGCAGGATCGGACGCCTCGCGGCTCCGGGCCTGCCCGTTCGGACGACGCCCGCCGCTGCTCCGGCCAGGGTCGTGACCGTCCTCCCCACGTTCCGAAAGAGAACCGTCATGATCGATCGCCTGTGCGGCGCCGCCCTGCTGGCCGGCTGCCTGCTGGTCGCCTTCGCCCCGTCCGCTCGCGCCCAGGCCGCCCGCGCCGAGGAGCAGCCCGAGCGGCTGTTCCTGCTGGGGGCCGGCGCCTACGCCGCCTCCAACCCTTATGAAAGCGCCAAGGACAAGACCGGGACCGGCGTGCTGCCGCTGTTCTTCTACCAGGACAGCCGCTTGACCGCCGACCTGAACGGCCTGGCGGTCAGGGCCTACGGGAACGACCGCTTCACGCTGGAGGGCCGGATCGCGCCGCGCTTCCAGCTGGTCGATCCGAAGGAGACCCGTAACTTCGCCTTCCTCGAGCGCGACGTCGGCGTGGATGTCGGCGGTCGGGCCAGCGCCGCCTTCGGCCCGGCCATGGTCAGCCTGGAATACCTGGCCGACGTGTCCGGCGAGACCAAGGGCCAGGAGGTCAATCTCGACGTGACCCTGGCGGCCGCGCCGACGGAGCGGCTGACGCTGGAGGCCATGGCCGGCCTGTCGTGGAAGGACAAGAAGCTCGCCACCTGGCTCTACGGCCTGAAGGCCGACGAGGTCGGGGCGGCCCGCGCCTACGAGTTTGGCCGCACGCGCGGCGCGCCGTCGGGCGGGGTGGTCGTGCCGTCGCTGGGCGCGCAGGCCCGCTACCGGATCGGCGAGCGGGCCTATGTCATCGCCGCCGCCGAGGTCGAGCTGTTCGACGACGGCATCACCAAGAGCCCCCTGGTGGCCAAGAAGAGCGCCGCCGCCGGCTTCGTCGGTCTGGTCCGCCGGTTCTAGGCATGATCCCCGTGCACGCGACCCTGATCTCGCCCGGCGTGCCGGCGCGGCTGGTCGCCGTCGGTCGGACGGCGGCGATCCTGCTGATCTGGCTGGCGGCCACGGCGCCGATGGCGGTTCTGGCCTGGGTCGTCGCGCCCCGGCTGATGGCGCCCGGCGATCCGCTGCCGGGCCTGGTCTTCTGGCGCATGATGGTGCTGGGCATGGCCTGGCAGCTGGTCTTGTCGCTGGTGGTGCTGAAGCTGGAAGGCGTGAGCCTGCGCTGGCCCGAGCTGCGCCGGCGGCTGTGGCTGACGCCGCCGGTCTGGCGCTCGACGGGGCGGCCGTTCATCGGCGCCTTCCTGCTGGTCCCGCTGTTCGTCGCCCTGGGCTTCCTGGGCGACGAGGCCGCCACCCTGCTGTTCCAGGCCACGCCCCTGGGCGAGCGACTGGCCGCCCTTGCGCCGCCCTTCGCGATGATCGAGCACCTGATCACGCCCGAGGCGCGGGGGCGGTGGGATATCCTGGGACTCGCCCTCATCTCCAGCCTGTTCAACTACGGCCTGGGCGAGGCGCTGCTGTTCCATGGCGTGCTGCTGCCGCGCATGGAGCGGGCCTGGGGGCGGTGGGCATGGCTCGGCAACGGCCTGCTGTTCACGGCCTATCACGTGCACAAGTTCTGGCTGATGCCGGGTCTGGTGATCAGTTGCCTCTGCTACGCCCTGCCGGCCCAGGCCTTCCGCTCCAACTGGCTGGCGGTGGTCATTCATGGGGTGGAGGGGGTGGTGCTGATCGCCGCCGTGCTGGTGGTGATCCTGCAGCCGTGAGGTTGCGGAGATCACGGTTCTGCGGCATCAAACCCGGATGTTCATGCCTGAGCTTGTCTGAACGGCTGCCGCACGCCTCCGGCGCGCGGCTCGCAGCCCGAACCTAACCGCCGCTTGACGCGGCGCGTTCGGGCTTGGCCGAACTCCAGACTGGCTTTTCCCAAATGAATATCTCGAGAGACGAGCAGCGCGTGCTGCACGTCCTGGCCCAGGGCGGCTGCGTGCGCGCCTATCGCGACGAGGGCCGTCGCATCACCCGCGTCGAATGCGTCACCCGTGACGGGCTGGTGCTCGCCGGCTGCAACCTGGCGGTCTTCGGCAAGCTGAAGCGCAAGCGCCTGATCGAGTCCCGCGCATCGGGGCCCTATCGCATCTCCCGCCGCGGCCGCGAGGCCGTGCGTCCGCAACTGGACAACAGGGGGTAGGGGCTGGGGACCGGACGCCAAGGCGTCCGGTCCATCACGGCTTGGCCGGGGTCTCCGGCACCGGCGCGGTCGAGGGATCGCTTGGCGTTCCGGCGGCGAACAGGTGGGTCTCGGGGGCGCCGTCCTTCACCTTGGCCGCGTCCTCGCAGAACTGCGCCTTGTCGTCGGCGTGCGAGCCGATCATCGCCCCGCTGGCCATCCCCAGGAACATGATCACCGCGTCGCGCTGGTGGGCTTTTTCGGCGTCGGTCTGCTCGGGCGGGCCCAGGGTCAGCACGGCGTCGACGGCCCGGCCCATCTTCTGGGGATCGACCTCCAGGTCGGCGCACAGCGACGAGGCGGCCATGAAGTAGCCCATGTTGAGGATGCGGCCCTGCTGCTCGACCGTGAAGGTCGGCGACATCAGGTCGGCCAGCAGGGCGCCGGTCTCCTGGCGGGCGGCGTCCTTGCCGACGGGCGCCGGCGCGGTGGCGGCTTCCTTCTTGGCGTCTGACTTTGGCGTGCAGCCGGCGACCAGGGCGGCGGCGGCCAGGGCGAACGTCAGGGAGCGGAGGGTCTGCATGATATCGTCCTCCGGGTTCTAGTAGCGGTAGCCGAATTCGCGCGACGTCCACGACGGCGAATAGCCGCGTCCGCGCTCGTAGCAGGCCCGTTGCGAGGGATAGCAGTCGACGCCCCGGGCCGGGGAGTAGGGCGGGTCGCGGCGGCGGTCGTCGTCGTCGCGGTAGCGGTCGTCCTCGTGCTTCTTCTTCGACGAGGCGGCGGCCGCGGCCAGGATGCCGATGGCCAGGGCCCCGGCGACGATGGCCCCGGTATTGTCCTTCTTGCCGCCCTTGCCCGCATTGCATTCCGAGGTCGGCCGGCGGTCGATGGTGTCGTAGCGGCCGTCGTCGACGAACAGGTTGATGCATTCGCGGTTGCCCGGATGCCACCAGTACTGCACGCCGCCGTCGGTGTGATCGAGCTGATAGCCGCGCGAACGCAGGCTGTTCTCGCCCTGGCCGGCGCGGGCGCCGATCAGGTCGCGGGGCTGGGCGGCGGCGGCCAGCGAGGTCGCCAGCACGCTGAGGCCCGCGACGGCCGCCACGGCGGCCTTCGTCGTCCTGTTCATTGAGGTCTCCTGGCTGGAGGCGATCAGTAGAAAGCGCCGTAGATCACGTCGACGACGCGGCCGGTGCGCCACTCGACCAGCAGCAGGTCGGGTCCATACCGCACCCAGTGATAACCGTAGGGCGGGCCGCCCAGGCCCAGGCGCCAGTAGTCATCGAAGATGTAGCCCGACGACAGGAACAGGCCCGGCAGGATTCCGCCGATGGCCCAGCGGCGATAGCGTTGGCCCGGCGGATAGCGCCAGCGGCCGCCCTGGATCGGACGGAAGCCGGACGGCCGACCCGCGCCGGGACGATGGGGCCCCATCGGCGGGTTGGGACCGGGGCGACCCGGCGGGCGGTGGCCGGATGGCGGGCGGGTGGTCGGTGGCCGGGTGGCCGGCGGGCGCGACGGCGAGCCGCCGCCCGGACGGCCGGGCTGCGAGCCTCCGCCGCCGGGATGTCCGGGCCCATGGCCGGGACCCTGTCCCTGCCCGGGACCCTGGCCGGAGCCCTGGCCCGGAGGACGGCCGCCGCCCGATCCGGGACCCGAGCCCTGGCCGGGACGTTGTCCGCCAGGTCCCTGGCCTCCGGGACCTTGGCCGCCCGGACCTTGACCTCCAGGGCCATGATTGCCGTGACCCTGGGCGTGCGCCACGCCGGGCAGGACGGCCAGCAGGCCGAAGGTGAGAAGCTTGCGGCGGTCCATTGGCGACTCCTGCGGAAAGGGAGGAAGGACGTCTCGCGCCGGTCGATGCCGGGTACGGTCGCCAGAAAAGACCCAATCTGGCCCAGCTTCAACCCATGGCTTCAGTGTCGCCGCACCTTTTTGCGCGAAACGCTCAAGAGCGGCCGGGCGGTTCAATGCGGCTGGGTCACCACGCGCTGGGCCGGCGGCGGGGCGTGCTCCAGTGATCGCACCAGGCGCTGCATCGGTCCCTGGTCGATGCGGATCGAGCCGCTGCGGGCCCGGTCCAGATCCAGGATCAGCGTCATGGCCAGGGTCAGCAGCAGGAACAGCAGACCCGAGACCAGCCGATGCTGATGGTGCGTGGCCGGCAGGGTGTAGCCGAGCACGGCGGCCACCACGACGGCGTAGATCACCAGCACCATGATCACCGTCGTCGGCAGCGGGGCGTTGTGCGCCGCCTCGCGTTCGACGCCGACGGCCAGGGCGTCGTTGACCCCCTGCACCACCAGCGGCGCGAAGGGCCGGTCGCGCACGTTGCGGGCCGCGCGCAGGGTCTCGGCCTGGATCTCCTTGCGCAGCCGCGCCGACTGCTCGGCGAAGGGGGACTTATGGGCGGCGTCGGCCTCGCCATAGGCCAGGCGCGCCTCGGCATAGGCCCTGACCAGTTCGACCAGGCGCCCGGACGCCGGCTGGTCCAGCAGCCGCACGCGCATGTCGGCGGTGTTCAGGGCGGCGGCCTCGGCCACCAGCAGGTTGTAGCGGGTCTCGTAGCGGTCCAGCGCCAGGCCGAAGGTGAAGGCGATCAGGAGGGCCAGCAGACCCAGCACCCCCGACAGCACGTAGCCGGGCTCGCTGACCACGTGCCGCTCGCCCGCCAGCCGCCGCGCCAGCCACGAGGCGCCCTCGCGCGCGGCGACCAGCAGCGCGAACAGGGCCACGGCGATGACGATCAGGGATTCCTGGTTGAAGAACCGGTCCATCGCCGATCAGCCCGCCGGCCGGACCAGGTCGGCGGTCACCCGGTTGGCCGGATCCTGGCCCGCCTCGATCTCGGAAAGGCTGGCCAGGGTGGTGTCGGCGATGGCCGACAGCGCCTCTTCGGTCAGGAAGGCCTGGTGGCCGGTGATCAGCACGTTGGGAAAGGTCAGCAGGCGCTGGAAGACGTCGTCCTGGACGATCTCGTTCGACAGGTCCTCGAAGAACAGGTCGGCCTCCTGCTCGTAGACGTCCAGCGCCACCCCGCCGATCTTGCGGCTCTTGAGGCCGTCGATCAGGGCGGCGGTGTCGATCAGCGCGCCGCGGCTGGTGTTGACGATGGTCAGGCCGTCGCGGGCGGCGGCGATGGCGGCCGCGTCGATCAGGTAGCGCGTCTGCGGCGTCAGCGGGCAGTGCAGGGTGACGATGTCGGCCTGCCGCAGCAGGGCTTCGCGGTCCACGTACTCCACCCCGATGGCGACCAGTTCGGAATCTTCGGCGACGTCGCTGGCCAGCACCCGGCAGTTGAAGCCCAGGCGAAGGGTCCTGGCCACCAGGGCGCCGATGCGGCCCGTGCCGACCACCCCGACGGTGCGGCTCGACAGGTTGCGGCCCATCAGGCCGTCGAGGGCGAAGTTGTTCTCGCGCACCCGGCCCCAGGCGCGGGCGATGTTGCGGTCCAGCGCCAGCAGCAGGCCGACCGTGAACTCGGCCACCGCTTCGGGCGAATAGGCCGGCACCCGCACCACCGTGATCGACAGCCGCTCGGCCTCGGCCAGGTCGACATTGTTGTAGCCGGCGCAGCGCAGGGCCACCGCCCGCGTGCCGCCGGCGGCCAGGATCCTCAGCGCCGCCGCGTCCAGCCGGTCGTTGACGAACACGCAGACGGCCGGATAGCCGGCCGCCAGGGCGGCGGTGGTCGCGTCCAGCCGGGCCTCGAAATAGTCGATGGCGTGGCCGCCGGCGGCGTTGGCCCGGTCGAGGAAGCGACGGTCATAGGCCTTGGTCGAAAACACGGCGACGCGCACGGGCAAGCTCCAGACTGTGGAATGCGGCGACTATCGATGGTTCGTGCGATTGCGCCTAGCCCGGGGCTCAACCTATCCTCGCTTGAAGGCCTTCGCCGCCCAGGAGATCGACATGTTCGCCCGCACGCTCGCCGCGCTCTGCCTGCTCGCCGCCGCCACGCCGGTCCTGGCGCAGGACGCTCCCCGCACCGAGACGGTGCATTTCGCCAAGGGGACCTCTTCCAAGACCATCAAGGGCTCGATCAAGGGCTACGGCGCGGTGAACTACAAGGTCGGGGTCGCGGCCGGCCAGACCCTGAAGGTCGACTTCAAGCCGACCAACGCCTCGGCCTATTTCAACATCACCGCCCCTGGCGCGGACGCGGCGCTGTTCATCGGCTCGACCTCGGGAAACAGCGCGACGGTCAAGATCCCGTCCAGCGGCGACTACACCGTGCAGGTCTACCTGATGCGCAACGCCGCGCGCCGCAACGAAACCGCCAGCTACACCCTGACCATCGCCGCCAGATGAGCCTTTCGAGACGTGAACTCGGCCTCGTCCTGGCCGCCGGCCTGATGGCGCCCGGCGCGGCCCTGGCCCAGGGCGCCAAGGCCAGCTCGGCGGTGGAACTGGCCCGTACGAGCGAGAGCCTCAAGCCCGGCCAATGGGTGTGGGCCCCGCAGATCGCGCCCAAGGGGCCGGTCGTGGTGCATGTCGACCTGTCGCGGCAACTGGCCACGGTCTATCGCAACGGCGTGCGCATCGCCGTCTCCACCGTGTCCAGCGGCAAGGAGGGTCACGAGACGCCCACCGGGGTGTTCACGATCCTGCAGAAGGACGCCGACCACCGGTCCAGTCTCTACAACAGCGCCCCCATGCCCTATCAGCAGCGGCTGACCTGGGACGGGGTGGCGCTGCACGCCGGAGGCCTGCCGGGCTATCCGGAAAGCCACGGCTGCGTGCACCTGCCGATGGGCTTCGCCAAGCTGCTGTTCGGCATCACGCCGATGGGCGGCACGGTGATCGTGGTCGGCAAGGCCGGCGACCCGCCCGCCGACATGCCCAGCGCCGCCGGGGTTCTGGGCATGCCGATGAACGCCGGCTTCGAAGACGGGGCCGAACCGCCGCCCTACGGCGAGGACTGGCGCTGGGCGCCGGAGGCCGCGCCGACGGGGCCCGTCACTATCATCGCCTCGCGCAGCGACAGCCGAGCGGTGGTGCTGCGCAACGGCGTCGAGATCGGCCGCGCCGGCGTCGTCTTTCCCGACGAGGACTTCCAGACCCACGTGCTGGTCTGCACCGGCGTCGAGGGCGGCGTGCCGCGCTGGGCCTATGTCGGCGCGCCCGGACACGAGGACGAGGCCGACCGGCCGCTCGATCCCGAACTGATGGCCAAGACCAGGATGCCCGACGGCTTCCGCAAGGCGGTGCGCACGGTGATCGTCCCCGGCACGACGATCCTGGCCACCCAGTCGCCGGTGCTGCCCGACACGACCGGCAAGCATCTGACGGTGCTGTCTTCGGGGCGGTAGGTTCGCAGGCCCTTTTCAACCGAGCTTCCCCGCGAAGGCGAGGATCCAAGCGGCGTCAAGAGCTTGTCAAAAGAGACGCCACGCCAGCTGAACGTCGGCTTGGGTCCCCGCCTTCGCGGGGATTGTACGGATAGGTGGAACGGGGAAGGAAAGACCCCCTCACGCCACCAGCGCCGCGCTTCGCCGGATGGCCGCCTCGGCCTCGGCGACCAGGTCGGCGACGATCCGCCCGGCCGGCAGCACCTGGCGGATCCCGCCGGCGCTCTGGCCCATGGCCAGGCAAGAGCGGTCGGGGTCCAGGCCCTCGGTCTGGCCGCCGATGCCGCCCAGCACGCCTGCCTGGACGCTGGCCATGGCCTGCAAGGGGAAGGGCTGGATCTCGCCTGGGCGCGTCTCCCAGTCGTCGACATAGGGGTTGGCGCGCACCCGCATCGGCTTGCCCGAATAGCAGCGGGTGCGGACGGTGTCCTCGTCGCGGGCGGCCAGCACGGCGTCGCGATAGACCTCGCCGGCGTGGGCCTCGACGCTGGCGATGAAGCGGGTGCCCATCCAGACGCCCTGGGCGCCCAGCGCCAGGGCGGCGGCCAGGCCCCGGCCGTCGTGCAGGCCGCCGGCCGCGATCACCGGAATGTCGACCGCCTCCACCGCCTGGGCCACCAGCGGCAGGGTCCCGACCAGGCCGGTGTGGCCGCCGCCCTCGCCGCCCTGGCAGATCACCGCGTCGCAGCCGGCGTCGCTCGCCTTCTGGGCATGGCGCACCGTGCCGCAGACCACCATCACCTTCAGGCCCGCCGCGTGCAGCCGCTCGATGATCGGCGAGGGCACGCCCAGGCCCGCGACGAAGGCGCTGGCGCCCTCCTCGATGATGACGTCGACACTGGCGGTCAGGGCGTCGGGCGTGGCGGCCAGCAGGTCGACCCCGAACGGTCTGTCGGTGAGGGCGCGCACCTGGCGCATCTGCTGGCGGATGAAGTTCGGCGAGGTTCCGGCCATGCCCAGCACGCCATAGCCGCCGGCGCTGGAGACCGCCACCGCCAGCGGGGCGTAGGACACCCCGCCCATGCCGGCCAGCAGGATCGGGTGCTCGACGTGCAGCAGGTCGCACAGCGGCGTGCGCAGGGCCATGGCGGGTCTCCCTATCGTTGCGGCCCTTCGGCGGGGCCTTGGGCGATGAGTGTGCGCCCGACGCCGGCCGCCGCAATCCTTCCGCGACGGCGCCTTGTGAAGCGGATGTGATTGTTCACTCACTTTCCTGTGGCGGGCGAGCCTTGGTCGTGTTTTCCTCTCCAGGTTGGATCTGGGAGGCTGGCATGAGCAGGCGGATCGGATTTTCGGCGGCCCTGGCCGGGCTGCTGGTATTGGCGAGCGGGGCATCGCAGGCGGCGGCCGGCGAGGCGGCGATCGGCGACCTGATCGGGCTGGCGCCCGTCGAGGTGCGAGCCCGCCTGACCGGCGCGCCGTCCGAAACGCCGCTGACGCGCGGCTTCGAGGTCGCCCACGGCGGCGGAACGGACGTCTATTTCACCCTCGACCAGCTGGTCGCCGATCCCAGGCGGCTGCGCCAGCAGGCGGTCTGGCGCACCTATGGCGACGGCCCCCTCGACCCGGAGGCCCCGATCTGCCGCTCGCGGCTGGCTTCGGGCGCCGGTGAACCGGGAAAGGGCGATCCGGTCCTGGCGTTCCGCGACGGACGGCTGGCGGCGGTGCTGAGGCCGGTGCGGACGGCGGCGGGACCCCGGCCGCCGGCCCCGCCGCTCGAGGATCGCAAGGCCCATGAGCGCTGGGTCCGCCAAAGCCGTCCCTCGCCGTTCGCGCCGGCCTTCGGCCAGTTGCCGCTGGAGGACGGGCGGGGCTTTCTCGGACGCTGGTCGAAGGACGCGGCGGATCCGGCCGATCGGTTGTCGGCAGCCTGCGCGCCGGGGCCGCGCCCGCCGGTCGTGGGCAAGTCCGCCAGGCGCCCGGGGCTGAGCAACAGCGACATGCAGGGCCTGGCCCTGTTGCCGTTCGCGGTGAAGCTGCCGGCCATGAACCGCGATCGCGAACGCGCGCGCGAGCGAGGGGCGGCGATCCTGGCGGGGTTGAGCGTGGGCCAGCGCCTGCCGCGGGACCCCAAGGCCTTCGCGCGCGACCAGGACGGCCTGCGCTGGCACGCCTCGAACCGTCCCGACTATGGCGTGCTGACCATCGACCTGGGCGGCTGGAAGAGCCGCAATCTCTCCGACAAGCGCGACGCGGTCCTGGTCGGGGTGGAGGACGGGGTGGTGACCTGGATTTCGCCGCCGGGCGGCGCGGGGCCGCACGCGGGCCTGCTATGCGTCGACGGCGAAGGGCTGGCCGGCGCGCCGCGCCCCGGCTGCTGGGGCTGGGGGAACTACAGGCCTTAAGCGCCTCAGCGGCGCTCGTCGTCGAGAATGCGTTCGGGGTCCAGCTCCGGGGTCCAGAAGCAGGCGGCCATGGCCGACAGCATCAGCGCGATCATCGCCAGAAGTCCGCGCGGCGGGGTCAGGCCCACGATGTCTTGCGGGGTCATCTCTCTCGTTTCCTCGTGAGCCGGCGCCGCGCTCTGACGTCGAGGCTGCCGGTCACGAGGAAAGCGTCTCACCGAAGCTCTGGTTCGACAAGTGTATAAATTTCAATACCTTATTCTGGACTTTCGGGTCCAGAAATCACCTCTGGCGGCTTGGGCGAGGCGAAGGCCGCGGCGGCGGCTTTCGTCTTTTCGACGCCGGCCCGCGCCGCGGCGGCCTTGGCGGTCACCTCGGCGGCGTAAGCCTCGGCCTCGCCCCGGGTCTTGATCGCCGCCACCCGGGCCTGGATCGCCGCACCCGCGGCCGGGTCGCCATTGGTCAGGGCCAGGTCGGTCTTGGCCATGATGTGCAGGAAGCCGATGGTGTTGCCGGCGCCAGGCAGGGGCTGAGCCGCGACCTCGGCCGACATTGGCGCGGGACTCGCCGAAGCGGCCACCGCCTCGGGCGCCGGATCGTTCAGGGTCACCGGGCAGTCAGTGCGCGCGGTGGCCAGCGACAGCAGCGGCAGCACGGTGCTGGCGTGCTGGTCGCGGGCCGTCATGTACGGCAGGCCCCACAGGGCCTCCAGCGTGGCCGGCACCGAGGCGTGATCGTACTGGGTATGGCTCACCGAGGCCTTCGGGATCAGCGGAGAGACGATCACGGCAGGCACCCGCACGCCGTACCGGTCGAACAGGAAGCCGCCCGAGTTGATCGCCACGTCCTGGGGCGAGCCGTCGTTCGGCGGCGTTGCGCCGTAGGGGGTGACGGCGTCGTGAAAGCCGCCGTGTTCGTCATAGGTGACGATCAGCAGGCTGCGCGCCCAGCCCGGCGAATTGCGGATCGCCTCGTAGGTCGCCTTGATCAGGGCCTCGCCCTTGGCCATCGAGTCCATGGGATGCTGCGAGGAGCCGCCGACATAGGTGCCGCCCTAGATGTCGCCGTAGTTCGGCTCGATGAAGGTGTAGGGGTAGGGGTAGGGGCCCAGCAGGTCGTCGGCGAAGCTGGAGAAGGCTTCGGTGTCGATCTTGTAGGTCACGCCCTTCAGCGACGACACCTGGGGAATGCCGCCCAGGGTGTTGCCTTCCTCGTCGACATAGATCCGCCAGTTCATGTGGGCGGTGTTCAGCCGGTCGTAGATCGAGGCGCCGCTGGGATAGGTGAAGCCGCTGACGGTCTCCCACTTGGCGATATAGCTTTCGCCCGGCGAGTCCGACCAGCCGGCCGACGAGGCGCCGTGCACGAAGAAGCGGTTGGGCCAGGTGGGGCCGGGCAGCGACGACCACCAGCGGTCGCAGACCGCGAACTCGGTGGCCAGCTGGTAGATCACCGGCAGCTGGTTGGGCGTGTCGAAGCACAGCATGATGTCGCCATACTCGGCCTGGGTCGGCAGGTAGGCGGGGTTGTGGTCCTTGAGCTCGCTGGTGCTGGTGGCGTAGTTGGCCACGAAGCCGGTCGCCGTGGGCGATCCGTAGCTCGACCAGGGGCTATGCACGGCGCCCTCGCCGCACAGCTGTTCGTAGACGTCGGCGAACTCGTGCCCGGGATCGGTGGGCATGGCGGTCGGGGCCGGCGTGGCGCAGAAATATTGAACGCCTTTGTATTCGTTCATGTTCTGGCTCGAGGAGCCGACGATCCCCGGGATGCCGGAAAAGGCGAAGATGTTGTCGAACGAGTGGTTCTCCAGCATCAGCACGAAGACGTTGTCGACCTGGGCCAGCGGCGAGGTCATCTGCATCTGCGCGGACGTGCCGCCCGAGGGCAGGGGGATCTTCAGGGCGCCGGTGTCGACGGTCAGGGTGATCGATTGCCCGGCGTCGGGCGATTGCAGCTGGCACTCGGTCCAGTTGTCCGAGCCGACGCTGTGGAACACGCCATGGGCCGTGCCCTCCTCGACCACCAGCTTGACGGCCCAGTAGTCCTTCACGGTCAGAGAGCCCAGGCCTGTGTTGAAGAACACGGTCATCGGACCGACCTTGCCGTTGGGCGGGATCGTCCAGGTCTGGCTGGATATGCCGTAGTCGGAATTCTTGTGCCACAGCGTGACGATGGTCGGATCGCCGACGTTGCTCTGGATGTAGATCTGGCAGGAGTGCTTGGTGGACATCGACGCCTCCCCTTGGGCCGGTCGCCGTCAGGGCGCGGCCAGGCGAGGAGAAGCATCACGTCCAGAGAGTGGCGATCGCAACCTTAAATAGAATATTTCTTTGTGCGATTGTTACTTGCGCCTGGGCGCGATCGCTTATCGCCGGAACAGGTCGTAGGTCTGCGCGATGACCTGGCGGGTCAGGTCCCATTCGACCGCCGCCATGGCCTCCTCCCGCGTGAAGAACCTGGCGTCGGCGGCGTCGTCGCCGGCGTGGGGCTCGCCGCCGGTCCATTCGGCGGCGTAGTCGAACATCACGAAGTGGCGGGTGGTCTCGCCGGTCTCGCGCGAGGTGAAGACGCCGTCGACGACATCAATGAGGCCCAGAAGCCTGGCCTCCACCCCCGTCTCCTCGCGCAGTTCGCGCAGGGCGGCCGCTTCCGCCGTCTCGCCGAACTCGATGCGCCCGCCCGGCAGGCTCCATTGGCCCAGGCGAGGCGGCGTGCCGCGCTTGATCAGCAGCACCTCATGCCCCCGCAGGCAGATGACGCCGGCGGTGGGAGAAGGGGTCGGGGCGGGGGTAATCATGCGAAACCAGACTTCAGATCTACCGTCGAGCGCTCGCCCACCTGGGACATGCACTCGCCGAGCCAGTCTTCCGCCGCCTTGCGCCCGCGGGCCTTGAGGTCGGTCAGGAAGCTCCACTCGGTATTGAACTTGGACGCCAGCGACAGGTCGGCCAGCGGCCCGTCGGCCTTGATGGCGTGGACGAGCATGCGCCGATAGCGCCCCCGGGCATTGTCTTTCAAGAGGCCTTCGTCGAGCAGCTTCTGCACGAAGCCGATGGCGCGAAGCTCCGAGGACAACGCCGCGTTGAAGGTGATCTCGTTCAGGCGGTCCATGATCTCGCCCGGCGACTTGGGCGTCTCGTCGCGGACGAAGGGGTTGAGGCTGACCAGCAGGATGTCGTCGGGGGTCTGGTCGTAGAACAGCGGCCACAGCGGCGGGTTGGCGAGAAAGCCGCCGTCCCAGTAGGGCTCGCCGTCGATCTCGACCGCCTGGAACACCTGCGGCAGGCAGGCGCTGGCCATCACGTGGCGGGCGGTCAGCTCGGTCTCGCGGAACACCTTGGCCTTGCTGGTCCGCACCGCCGTGGCCGAGATGTAGAGCTTGACCGGCGAACGCTCGCGCAGGGCCGCAAAGTCGATGGTCTCGTCGAGGATGTCGTGCAGCGGGTTCAGGTTGAACGGATTGAATTCGTAGGGGCTGAGCGACAGGGCCAGGGTCTCGGCCATCCGCCAGCCGGGCGTGTTCTTGATCCAGTCGGTCGCGCCTCCGAACGCGCTTGTCCAGATGCTGGTGTCGCCGAAGACGTTGCGGCCGCCGTTGCGGTTGACCTGCTTCCAGAAGTCGTCGAGCGCGCTCTTGGCCCCGTCGCGGCCGCCGGCGATCAGGCCCGAGGTGAAGGCCACCGCGTTCATGGCCCCGGCCGAGGCGGCGGTGATCGCCTGGATCTCCAGGCCCTCCTCCTCCAGCAGGCGGTCGATGACGCCCCACTCGAAGGCGCCGTGCGCCCCGCCGCCCTGCAGCGCCAGGCTGATCGGGCGCGGCCCCTTGGGCTTCTTCCTCAGCGGCGCGATGGGCATGGGGCGGCCTTCGTGCTTGGAGCCTGATGCTCGTCTTTCGGTTTCGACTGTCGATCCGCCCCCGAACCGACCGACGTGAAGGCTACTGCGCGGTCCAGCCGCCGTCGACGGTGAAGGCCGCGCCGTTGGCCGAGGCGCCCAGGTCGCTGACCAGGTAGAGCAGCTGGCCGGCCAGTTGCTCGACGGTGACGAACTGCTTGGTCGGCTGGGCGGCCAGGATCACGTCCTTCATCACCGCCTCCTCGCTGATGCCGCGGGCCTTGGCCTGGTCGGCGATCTGGGCCTCGACCAGCGGGGTCTTCACGAAGCCGGGGCAGATGGCGTTGCAGGTGATCCCCTGTTGGGCGACCTCGAGCGCGATGGTCTTGGTCAGGCCCAGTATGCCGTGCTTGGCGGCCACATAGGCCGACTTGTAGGGCGAGGCGACCAGCCCATGAGCCGAGGCGATGTTGACGATCCGCCCACGCCCCTGCTCCTTCATGATCGGGATCGCCGCCTTGGCGGCGTGGAACGCCGACGACAGGTTGATGGCGATGATCAGGTCCCACTTGTCGTCGGGAAACTCGTCGACCGGGGCCACGTGCTGGACGCCGGCGTTGTTGACGAGAATGTCCAGCTCGCCGAACTCGGCCTTGGCGGCGCGCACCATGTCGGCGATCTCGACCGGCTTGGTCATGTCGGCGCTGTGGTAGAGCACTTCGACGCCGTGCTTTTCGGCCATCTCGGCGCGGGTGCGCTC
Source organism: Caulobacter sp. CCNWLW153 (assembly GCF_036889365.1). Classification (NCBI taxonomy): domain Bacteria; kingdom Pseudomonadati; phylum Pseudomonadota; class Alphaproteobacteria; order Caulobacterales; family Caulobacteraceae; genus Caulobacter; species Caulobacter sp. CCNWLW153. Next base: position 156,598 of record NZ_JBAKFV010000012.1, on the reverse strand, counting down.
GATGGCGTTCATCTCGCCCAGGCCGTTGAGCACGATGTTGACGCCCTGTGCGGCCATGGCGTCGGCGAGCGCGTGCCCGATGCCGCTGGTCGAGCCCGTGACGATGGCGACTTGACCCTGCAACCCGAAATCCACGGCCATCGGCGCGCTCCTGCTGTCCTGCCCGACTTGCTGCATTGCAGCATATAGCTCGCTATCGCGAAGAGCGAGCGCTTATAAATTCACCGATAGATGAAATTATGGCTGCGGGCGAGCGAAAACCCAGTCGGCCTGCGTGGAGAGGTCGGGACGGAAGCTGTAGCCGTCGAGATCGAAGGCCTTGAGGTCCTCGGCCTTCTCGACACGGCCCTCGATGGCGTAGCGGGCCATGCGGCCGCGCGCCTTCTTGGCGTAGAAGCCCAGCACCTTCAGGGCCCCGGCCTTCTCTTCCTTGAAGTGGCAGGTGACGACCGGCAGCTTCAGGGCCTTGGCGTCGACGGCGCCGAAATATTCCTGGCTGGCCAGGTTCACCAGCGTCGGGTCGGCGTGGTCGGCGGCGGCCTCGTTGAGGGTCTTGGCGATGGTCTCGCCCCAGAAGTCGTAGAGGTTGGCGCCGCGCTTGGTCTTAAGCCGGGTGCCCATCTCCAGGCGATAGGGCTGCAAGGCGTCCAGCGGTCGCAGCACGCCGTAGAGGCCCGACAGGATGCGCAAGGCGCCTTGCGCCCACTCCAGGGCCGGACGGTCCAGTTCGCGCGCGGCCAGGCCCGCATAGACGTCGCCGTTGAACGCGATCACCGCCTGAAGGCCGTCTTCGACCTCGGGGTCGAAATGCTGGAACCGCTCGCGGTTCAGGTCGGCCAGCTTTTCGGAGATGTGCATCAACCGGCGCAGGTCGGCCGCCGTCAGCTTGCGGGTGACCTTGGCCAGTTCCGCGATCTGCGGCTTCAGGGCCGGGGTGGTCAGGGGAAGGACCTGATCCGGGGCGGTGAAGTCTAGCGACTTGGCGGGAGAGATGACCATCAGCATGGGGGTGCAGATAGAGGCTTTGGTCTCGCTTCGCCAGCACCGGGGGCTGAGGAGCCGACCCTTAAGGTCGATCGCTTCTCCGCCGAGCATCCCCGCAAAGGCGGAGATCCAAGCCGAGTCAGCGGGTCTTGGCGCGGTATCTGGTCGATCCTGAAAGTCAGCTTGGGTCCCCGCCTTCGCGGGCAATTTGCCCGCGCCCGTTCACGCCAGGGTCAGCACCAGCGGTCCGTTGCGGGTGGCCACCAGGGTGTGCTCGTACTGCACCGTGGCCTCGCGACCCGGCGGACGCAGGGTCCAGCCGTCGTCCAGTTCCTCGACCCAATCCGCGCCCAGCGACAGGAAGGGCTCGATGGTGAAGACCAGGCCCTCGGTGATCACCCGGCGGTCGCGCGGCTCATGCCAGGTGGGGATCTCCTTGGGCGCGTCGTGCAACGAGCGGCCGACCCCGTGGCTGGCGAGGTTGCGCACCAGGCTGTAGCCGTTCTTGTCGGCGAAGGCCTCGATCGAGCGGCCGATCTCGTTCAGCCGGCCGCCGGGCCGCACCGCGCGGATGCCGGCCCACATCGCCCGCCGGCCGTCGCGGCACAGGCGCTCGATGCGCTTGGACGTCGGCGGCACGGAGAAGCTGGCCCCGGTGTCGCCGAAATAGCCGTCCAGCTCGGCCGAGACGTCGATGTTGATCAGGTCGCCGGCCTTGATCACCGTATCGCCCGGAATGCCGTGGGCGCAGTCGGGGCCCACCGAGATGCAGGTCGCGCCGGGAAAGTCGTAGGTCAGTTCCGGGGCCGAGCGCGCGCCGTCCTTCTCCAGCAGGGCGCGGCCGATGTCGTCCAGCTCGCGGGTGGTCATGCCCGGCTCCAGCGCCGCGCCCATGGCCGTCAGCGTGCGGGCCACCAGGGCGCCGACCGCGCGCAGCTTGTCCAGCTGGTCCTCGTTGTCGATGGTCATGCGCTGGTGGTCGCCGGCAGGTGGGGCGCATCGACGCCGGCCTCCTTCAGCTCGCGCGCCACCAGTTCCTGGAAGGTCAGGCCGGGGTTCAGCTCGCTGAGCATGCCGATCCTGATCCAGAAGGCCGCTTGGCCATTGATCGACCGGTACGAGGCCTTGCTGGCCCGACGCAGCTGTTCGTGCAGCTCGTCCTCGATGTTGACGATGCCCATGGCCTCGCTCTCGCATATACGTTTCGTATATGACTTATATGGTCGAGCGGTGGCCGGGGGCAAGAACCCTATTGGGCCGCCTGGGCGACAGCGCCCTGGTTCTTGGCCGCCGCCGTCAGGCGCTTGGCGTGGGTCTGCACCTGGCGCAGCGTGGCGCGGGTCATGGCCGCGGTGGTCTCGGTGAGCGCGTCGTCGACGCCGACATAGGTCGGATAGGCCGCCAGGTGGTTGGCGACGATCAGGCCGAAATAGCCCTGCAGGCTGTCGTAGTCGACGTCGGGCGGATCGGCCGCGAAGGTCTGGTGGGCGATCGGCTGGTAGCTGTTGAAGCCGATCAGGCCGTGGGCCAGGCCGTCCAGCGAGGCCAGCAGGGCGTCCATCGCCAGCTTGAAGGCGATGTCGCCGGTGTTGGTGAAGAAGCCCGTCAGCTTCACGTCGTTCCAGGCCGTGGGCACGACGTCGTGGGCGTTGACGAGGTCGGTGTTGAACGGGACCGGGCCGGCGTTGGCCGACCCTGGGGCGGGCGCCGGGAAGAAGTGGGTGTAGAGCACGGCGAAGTCGGGATTGCCCGGCGTCGGGCCGGCGCTGGGCAGGGTCAGCGCGGTGGCGCCCACGAACGGGCCGCCGTTCTGGCCGAGGGCCGCCATGGCCAGGCTGGGCGACAGCGCCCCGCCCAGGCTGTGGCCGGCGAAGATCACCGTCCCGCCGGGATTGGCCTTGGTCCAGCTGGTCACAAAGGCCTGGATCCCGCCGGCCTGGGGATCGCGCAGGGCCAGCAGGGCGGCGATCCCGGTCGCCGTGGCGTGCGAGATCTTCGGCGCGGGCGCGCCGTCGAAGCCGCCATTGCCGTAGGGCCAGTCGACCTGGCGGACGATCGAGAAGTCTTCCGCCAGCCAGTCGTAGGCGTCGTCCTCGTTGGTGCCGGCCATGGCCACCACCAGGCAGGGCGCGCCGGCGACCGTGGCGCTCGCCGCGTAGAGCATGTTGTCGGCGTAGTAGAGCGCGGTCGGGTCGGCGCCCTCGTGGCTCGACGCCACCGGACCCCAGGCGATCGACCAGTCGGCGATCCTGCTGGCGTTGTCGGTCAGGAAGGTCTCGACCGACTGGCGCACGTGGGCCTCGAGATTGGCCAGGGTGTCGACCTTGTCGGAGGCGGCGTTCGACAGCCAGGACAGGCAGAAGGCCTGCTGCTGCAGGGTCAGGCTGGTCGCGGCGGTCTGCGGCATGGTCGCCTCCGATGGCTTGGGCGCCGGGCCCTTGGAGTGTCGAAGGGGACGGTATCACGTCTTCAACTTCAAGATGTGACCGGCCGCACATGGGCCCCGCGTCGAGTTACTTTCCATCGTGGAAAGTTTCTACTTGCCGATATGGAAAGTGATCGCTAGCTTTCCGATATGGAAAGTAAGGAAACGCCCGTGAGCCCCACCTCCTCGATCGATCCCGCCGAGGCCGCCCGCATGCTGGCCGAGGTCGAGGCCGCCAACGCCGACCTCGCGCGCCGCGCCCGAGCGCCGATCTGGTATCACCCGGCCCTGGGGCTGCTGACCGGCGGCCTCGTGGCGGTCCAGGGCCAGGCGGTCCCGCTGATGCTCGGCGCCTACCTGGTGTTCGTGGTCGGGCTGCTGCTGCTGGTGCGCGCCTACAAGCGCCGCACCGGCCTGTGGATCAACGGCTATCGCGCCGGCCGCACGCGTTGGGTGTCGGTCGTCCTGGCGGTGCTGACCGCGCTGTCGGTCCTGGGCTCGGCCTGGCTGACCCGCGAGCACGGCCTGGCCGCTGGGCCGCTGGTCGTCGGCGCGGTCATCGCGGTGATCGTCACCATCGGCGGTTTCGTCTGGGAGGCCGCGTTCCGCCGCGACCTGCGCGACGGCGGCTCTCTGTGAGCGCCGCCGCCCTCGATCCGGTGATCCACGCCCCCAACCGCCTGCAGATCTGCTGCATGCTGGCCGGTGTCGACACCATCGACTTCTCCACCCTGCGCGAGGCGCTGGATGTCTCGGAGTCGGTGCTTTCCAAGCACTTCAAGACGCTGGAAGAGGCCGGCTATCTCAAGGTCGCCAAGACCCCGTCCGACGGCCGGGTGCGCACCTGGGCCTCGCTGACCGCCGCTGGCCGCAAGGCGCTGAAAGGGCACCTGGCGGCGCTGAAGGCGATGATGGCGGGCGTGCCGGAGATCTGAGGTGTATTGCCAAGCTTTTCAGGCATGGGTCTTGTGGGGGCAACGGAGTTCTCGCATGCGCCTTTTCCTCGGCTTCGTCCTCGCCTTCGTCCTGGGCCTCGCGCCCGGGGCGGCGCTCGCCGGCTGGGAGGCCACCGAGTGGGGCATGACGCCCGAGCAGGCCCAGGCCGCCATGCCGGATCTGAAGCCGGTGAAGTCCGGCGAGAAAATGGACGTCGGCCAGGTCAAGAGCGCCGGGCCGTTCATGCTGGAAGGCGTGAAGGGCAAGGCGGAGCTCTATTACGGACCCGCGGGCCTCGAGCGCGTCGGGGTCAAGCTGCCCGCCCAATCCTGCAAGGCGGTCGGCGACGCCATCCTGCGCCAGCGCGGCAAGCCGCTGGTGGTCTCCGACCAGGTCCTGTTCTTTCTGTTCATCTGGCACGACGAGCCCGGCCAGACCCGCATCCGCCAGATGTTCAGCCCGCAGGCCGGCATCTGTTCGGTGTATTTCGAACGCCTGTCGACCTATCGCGACGGCGACCTCCAGCGGGCGGCCGCCAAGCCGTGACGCGGGCCGCCCTTTTCTTTCGCGCGCCGCCCGCTAGGAAGGCGGGATGAACGAGACCCTCGCCCTCGCGGCCGCCCTGGCCTGGCCGCTGCCGATGATCGTGGCCCTCTATTTCGTGGCCCGCACCCGCGCGCTGAAGCTGCGCCTCATCTGGGCGGTGCTGTGCTTCGTTGGCGTCGGGGCCTTCTGGATGCAGCCGTCCACCGGCCAGTGGGGCTTCGTGCCCTTCGCGGTCAACATCCTGGGCCCCGGCCAGGCCGGCGGCTTCCTGAAGTCGACCTTCCCGGCCGGCGCGGTGCTGTCGCTGATCGCCGTCTACTTCGCCCGCCGCAAGGCCAAGGCGGCCCAGAGCGACGCCGCCTAGAACAGCACCCGCGGGTTCATGATCCGCTGCGGGTCGAGCGCGGCGCGGATGGCGCGCAGGGCGGCGACCTCGATGGGGTCCTTGTAGGCCAGGGCCTCGACCGACTTCATCGCGCCCAGGCCGTGCTCGGCGCTGATCGAGCCGTGGAAGCTGGCGGCGATGTCGTGGACGATGTGGGCGCCGGCCTCGCGGGCGGCGTCATGGGCGTCGTCGTCGCCGCCCTGGGGTTTCAGCACGTCGTAATGGACGTTGCCGTCGCCGACATGGCCGAAGGCGACGATGCGGGTTCCGGGGAAGGCCTTGTCGATCGCCGCGTCGGCCTGGCCGATGAAGTCGGGGATCTTGGAGACCGGCACTGACACGTCGTGCTTCCACACCGCGCCTTCGGGCTTCTGGCCGGCGGAGTGACCTTCGCGGATGTGCCAGAAGGCCTTCATCTGGGTTTCCGTCTGGGCGACCGCCGCGTCGGCGATCAGGCCGCCTTCCAGGGCGCCGGCCAGCAGGCGTTCCAGCGCCGCCTCGGCCGCGCCGGGCTCGCCGCTGGCGATCTCGATCAGCACGTACCAGGGATGCTCCGTGGGCAGAGGATCGCGCAGGCCGGGCACGTTCTTCACGGTCAAGGCGAAGCCCAGGCGGCCCATCAGTTCGAAGGCCTCGACCGCGCCGCCCGTCTCGTCCTTGGCCCGGGCGAGCAGCTGGATGGCCTCGGCGGGGGACGAGAGGCCGACGATGGACACGGCCCGCGAGGCCAGCGGCGCGTGCAGCTTCAGGGCCGCGGCGGTGACGATCCCCAGCGTGCCCTCGGCGCCGATCAGCAGCTGCTTCAGGTCATAGCCGGTGTTGTCCTTGCGCAGGCGCTTCAGCCCGTTCCAGATCTCGCCATTGGGCAGCACCGCCTCGATCCCCAGCACCTGCTCGCGCATCATGCCGTAGCGCAGCACGGCCGTGCCGCCGGCGTTGGTCGAGATCAGGCCGCCGATGGTGCACGAGCCTTCCGAGGCCACGCCCACCGTGAACCGGCGGCCGACGGCGGCGGCCTGCTGGTGGGCTTCATGGAGGGTGACGCCCGCTTCCAGCACCATCACGTCGTCCAGGGCGTCGACGTCGCGCACGGCGCGCAGCTTCTCGGTCGACAGCAGGATCTCGCCCTGCGGGATCTGGCCGGCGACCAGGCCGGTGTTGCCGCCCTGCGGGGTGATCGCCACGCCTTCGGCGGCGCAGATCCCCACCACGGCGGCGACCTCGGCGGTGCTGCGCGGCGTGACCAGCAGCGGCGTCTCGCCTTTCCAGCGCCCCCGCCACTCGACCAGCTTGGGCGCCAGCCGCTCGGGATCCTGGCTCCATCCACCCTCGCCCAGCACGGACTTCAGGCGCGAAACGACATCGGCGGGAACGGGCTTGGTCATGCCGCCAGGATAGGGCGGAATGGGGGAGGGGAGAAGGCGGGCTATGCGCTCCGCCCCCCATCCTCCCGTCATTCCCGCCCTTGTGGCGGGAAGCCCTGGTTCCTCCCGCACGTGAAGCGCCAGCGGACTGCTTGGCAGTCCGCCCCTCCCGCCTTTGCGGCTGACAGAGGGGTTCCCGCCACAAGGGCGGGAAAGACGGGAGTGATTGGGGGGGGCGAAAGGGGAAGGGCGGGAACCCGCGCTACTTCCCGTCGCGGAACGGATCGGCCGGATAGACGCCCAGGATCTCGAAGCGCTCGGAGAAGAACTTCAGCTCGTCGAAGGCCAGGGCCAGGCTGCGGTCCTCGGGGCGACCGTCGACCTCGGCGTAGAAGAAGGTGGCCGTGAAGGCGCCGTTCTCCATGTAGCTTTCCAGCTTGGTCATGTTGACGCCGTTGGTGGCGAAGCCGCCGAGCGCCTTGTAGAGCGCGGCCGGCAGGTTGCGCACCCGGAACACGAAGCTGGTCACGCAGCGGTGGGTGAACGACGGGGCCGGCGGGGCCGGGTCGGCGGTCATCACAAGGAAGCGGGTGGTGTTGTGGCGCTCGTCCTCGATGTCGCGCGCCAGGATGTCGAGGTCGTAGATCTCGGCGGCCAGGGCCGGCGCGACGGCGGCGCGGGTCGGGTCGGGCTTGGCGGCCAGGGCCTTGGCCGCGCCAGCGGTGTCGCCCGCGCCCTCGGTCGAAAGGCCCAGGCGCTTGAGGCTGTGCCGGCATTGGCTGAGCGCGATCGGCATCGAGACGGCGGTCTTCACGCTGTCGAGCGTCACGCCCTTGTTGGCCATCAGCTGGAAGCGGATCGGCTTGAAGCGCTCGCCGATGATCTTCAGGCCCGAGGCGGGCAGCAGGTGGTGGACGTCGGCGACGCGGCCGGCGATCGAGTTCTCGATCGGGATCATGCCCAGCTGCGCCGCGCCGGTCTTGATGGCCTCGAACGCCTCCTCGAAGGTGGCGCAGGGCAGGACCTGGTAGTCGGGGAAGTAGGTGCGGCACGCCTCGTGGCTGTTGGCGCCGAGTTCGCCCTGGAAGGCGATGGTCTTGAGGGTGCTCATCTAACTCTTCAGTTCTTTTCGGCGTGGTCGCGGGCGGCCTGCAGGTCGGACGGATTGTCGACGGAGATCGGAGCCTCGTCCGCCACGGCCGCGCGGATGGTCAGGCCCAGCTCCATGGCCCGCAGCTGTTCCAGCTTCTCGCGCCGCTCCAGCGGCGAGGGCGCGGCGGCGTTGAAGGCCTCCAGCGCCGCGCGGCGATAGCCGTAGATGCCGATGTGGCGCCAGACCGGCGCGTCGCCGTAGAGGGTCGAGCGGGTGAAGTAGAGGGCGCGGCCGCTTGCCCCGCCGGCGTCCATGGCCAGCACGGCCTTGACCACGTCGGGGTTGGCGCGGTCGGCGGCGGAGGCCTCCGGCGCGACCACGGTGGCGATGTCGGCGTCGGCATGGGCTTCCAGCTGGCCGGCGCAGGCCGACAGCACGGCCGGGTCGACGAAGGGCATGTCGCCTTGCAGGTTGATGACCACGTCGTGGGCGCCGGTCGGATCCAGCACGGCCAACGCCGCCAGGATGCGGTCCGAGCCCGAGGGCAGGGCCGGGTCGGTCAACACGGCGCGGCCGCCGGCGGCCTCGACCGCCGCCACGATCTCCGGATCGCCGGCCGCCACGGCCACCGGGCCGATGTTCGCCGCCTGCGCCTGGCGCAGCACGCGCACGATCATCGGCAGGCCGCCGATATCGGCCAGCGGCTTGTCGGGCAGGCGGGTGGCCGCCATGCGGGCGGGGATGAGGACGATCGGGTTCATGGTGTCACATCTGGAAGGCGAAACGCGGTTCGCCCGGGTTGCGCACGGGGCGGTAGCGTGTCAGAGACCGGAGCGCAACACGCGCGTGGGGAGACCATGGGGGGACCCGCGCTCATAAATCGGCTCCGTCCACGCAAGACGGGTCAATAAAGAGGCTGACAAGGCTGAGATGAGCGACCTTACGTTCAACAAGATTTTCGGCGGCGTGCTTCTGACCGGTCTGGTCATCTTCGGTCTGCGCGAGGCCTCCGACATCGTCTTCAAGAAGCATGAAGTCGAAAAGCCCGGCTACGCGATCGCCGTCCAGGAAGACACCGGCGGCGAAGGCGCCGCGGCCGCCGAGGTTCCGCCCGACTGGGGTTCGGTCCTGCTGCTGCCGGCCAACATCGAGGCCGGCAAGGCCGTCTCGGCCAAGTGCGCTTCGTGCCACACCTTCACCTCGGGCGGCGCCAACGGCACCGGTCCCAACCTCTTTGGCACCCTGGGCAAGAAGCCGGGCACGCACCCGGGCTTCGGCTATTCGGGCTCGATGACCGACTTCGGCGGCCAGAACCCCGTCTGGGACTACGACCACGTCGACCAGTTCCTGAAGGCTCCGGGCAAGTACATCTCGGGCACCAAGATGACCTTCGCGGGCCTGAAGAAGCAGGAAGACCGCATCGCCATCATCGCCTACCTGCACAGCCTGGGTTCGACCTTGCCGGTGCCGGCTCCGAAGCCCGCCGCCGCGGCCGCTCCGGCCGCCGACGCGGCTGCGGCTCCCGCCGCTGAAGGCGCCGCCGCTCCCGCCGCCGGCGCTCCGGCTTCGGCCGCCGCGACCGCGCCGGCGCCGGCTGCCGCCGACAAGCCGACCGCCGCGCCCGCCAAGCCGTAAGGCTGGTCGCAGCGATCGAAACGAGAAGGGCGCGGAGCTCTGGCTCCGCGGCCTTTTCTTTGTCCCGAGCCGCGATAGGCTCGCCCGCGAAGTTTCCGGGGGATCCGCGCCATGCGTCGTCGACAGTTCCTGCTTTCCGCCGCCAGCGTTCCCTTTCTCGGGACCCTGATGGCCGGCGTCGCCCAGGCCCGCCAGCAGGCGCCCGACCCCGATGTCGACACCTCCGTCGCCAAGCCGGCCTATCCGCAGGGCAAGGGCCCGCGCCTGGCCATCGACGGCGGGCACAACAATTTCCACACCGTGGACGGCCGCTTCGCCCCGTTCGCGGCGGTGGCCCGGGCTGACGGCTATCGGGTGTCGGGCCTGACCGCGCCGTTGTCGGCGCAGAGCCTGGCCGATATCGACCTGCTGGTCGTGGCCAACCCGCTGGCGGCCGTGAACGTCGGCGACTGGACCCTGCCCAACCCGGGCGCCTACACCCCGGAAGAAGCCGCCGCCGTGAAGGCCTGGGTCGAGGCCGGCGGCGCCCTGCTGCTGATCGCCGACCACATGCCCTTCCCCGGCGGAGCCGAGCCCCTGGCCAAGGCCTTCGGGTTTTCGTTCGACAACGGCTTCGCCCAGCGGGTTGGCGGCGGGCCCGAGTTCTTCCAGCGCGCCGATGGCTCGCTGCTGGACGATCCGATCACTCGGGGGATCGACCGGGTGCAGAGCTTCACCGGCTCGTCGTTCCGCGCCCCGCCGCAGGCCCGGCCGCTCCTGGTGCTGCGCGGCGGCTGGAGCGTGGCCATGCCGCGCAAGGCCTGGGAATTCGACGACAAGACCCCCCGCCACGACGGCGAAGGCCTGCTGCGTGGCGCGGCCCTGTCGGTGGGCAAGGGTCGGGTCGTGGCCATGGGCGAGGCGGCGATGTTCACCGCCCAGGTCGCCGGGCCCCAGAAACGCAAGATGGGCTTCAACGCCCCGACCGCCCCGCAGAACAAGGCGTTCCTGCTGAACGTGCTGGGGTGGTTGTCGGGGGCGTGAGGCGAAGATGCTCCCCCTGAAGGGGGAGCTGTCGCGGAGCGACTGAGGGGGAAGTGATCACCAGCTTTGCAGCCGCTCTGACCTCAGGAACTTCCCCCTCCGGTCCTTCGGACCACCTCACCCTTCAGGGGGAGGATCTTGAAGCAATCACCCCGCCTTGCTGAAATCCGGCGCGCGGCGCTCGGCGAAGGCCATGAAGGCTTCGCGGGCCTCGGCGGTCTGCAGGCGCTCGGCGAACAGGGCGCCTTCCTTGTCCATCAGGGCGGCGATGGCCTCGGCGTCGCGCATCAGGCCCTTGGTGACGGTCAGGGCGCCCAGCGGACGCTTGGCCAGTTGGTCGGCGGCGGCGCGGGCGCGCTCGCGCAGTTCCTCGGCGGGAACCACGGCGTTGGCCAGGCCCCAGGCGGCGGCCGTCGTTCCGTCCACCGCCTCGCCAAGGGCGAACATGGCATAGGCGCGGGCGTGGCCGATGCGGGCCGGCAACAGCCAGCTCGACGCGGCTTCCGGCGCCAGGGCCAGGTTGACGAACGGCACGGTCAGGCGCGCGTCCGGCGCGACAAACACCAGGTCGCAGTGCAGCAGCATGGTCGTGCCCACGCCCACGGCCTGGCCGTGGACGGCGGCGACCAGCGGCCGGGTGGCGTTGGCCAGGGCCTTGAGGAACCGCCACACGTGGCGCTCCTCGGTGAAGGCGCCGGTGGCCTGGGCCACGAAGTCGCCCAGGTCGTTGCCGGCGCTGAAGCTGTCGCCGTCGGCCTGGAACACCACCACCCGGATGTCGGGGTTGGTCTCGGCCCCTTCCAGGGCGTCGGCCAGGGCGCCGTACATGGCGTTGCTGAGCGCGTTCTTCTTTTCGGGACGCGACAGGGTGATGGTCAGCACGCCGGCCTCGAGGCTGGTCTTCACGTGCTCGGTCATGCGGGATCTCCCTTGGGGAACTTGGTTTGCAGGCTGGAAAGCCAGCGGGCGACCACGGCGATCTCGTCGTCCGTGAAGCCTTCGGTGAGGTGGGCGTTGAGGTGGGCGAGACCGGCCTTGGCCTCCGCGCGGGCGGCGCGGCCGTGGTCGGTCAGGTGCAGGCGCAGGGCCCGGCCGTCCTTGGGATCGGGTCGGCGCTCGACGAGGCCGGCGCGGGTCATGCGGTCGACGAGGCCGGTCATGGCCGAGGGGGCCAGGTCCAGGGCCTCGGCCGCCTCGCCGATCAGCGCGCCGTCGGCGGACCCCAGATAGAACAGGACCCCCGACTGGGCGGAGGTCAGGCCGTTGCCTTCCGTCGCCAGCTTGGCCTCGATCCAGCGCTGCACGCGCCGGTGGCCGGCGGCGAGCAGGAAGACGAAGCGTCTGTCCGGAGCGGGAGCGGGTGGCGTCGACATGCGGCGACTATATGCTTCGCGTGCGAAATATCAAACGGATGTTTTCCACTTGAATCCCTCTCTCTTCGAGAGAGGGAGGGGCCCGCGCCGAAGGCGTGGGAGGGTGAGAGGTGACAAACTCACCGCGTGAAGAGCGGAAGTCGCGACTTCGACGTCGGGGTGTGCGGTCGGGGGGATTTGCCTGCTGGCGGTGAAGCCCCTCACCCTCCCACCGCTTCGCGGCGGGCCCCTCCCTCTCCCTATGGAAGAGGGGACAAGGTCGCCGCCCGATACCACCCCACGCCCGCTTCATCGACCGTCCGCACCGCCTGGCCGCGGGCGATCAGGCAGTTGAGGTGGGCCAGGGCCTCGCCGGTGGCCATGCCCAGGAGATCGGGGCCGATCGGCCGGGCGAACAGCGCGCCGAACGTATCCACCGCCCGGCGCGGCTCTTCCAGCTTGCCCAGCAGGCGCGAGAGGCCGCGCTCGTGGCCGGCGATCAGCTGGTCGATGCGGGCGTGAAGGCCCCTGAAGGGCGCGTTGTGAGCCGGCAGCACCAGCACCTCGTCGGGCACGGTCGCCTTGACCTTGGCCAGCGAGGTCAGCCAGTCGGCCAGCGGATCGGCGTCGGGCTCGGTGGGGAACACCGAGACGTTGGACGAAATCTTCGGCAGCACCTGGTCGCCCGAGATCAGCAGGCCCAGCGACGGGCTCCACAGGCAGGCGTGGTCGGGCGAGTGGCCCTGGCCGGTCACCACCGTCCAGTCGTGCTCGCCGACCCGGAAGGTCTCGCCGTCGGTCATCCGGCGATAGCTGTCGGGCAGGGCGTGGACGGCGCGGCCAAAGCCCCCGAAGCGGGTCTTGTAGTTGTCGATGGCGTCGTCGTCCCAGCCGGCGGCGTGGAAGAACCGTACGCCGTCCTCGGGCGCCTCGCGGCCTGTGTCGGCCACCAGCATCCGGCACTGGAAATATTCCAGCCGGGTCATCCACAGCCGGCAGTCGAAGCGCCGGGTCAGCCAGCCGGCCAGGCCCACGTGGTCGGGGTGCAGGTGGGTGACGATGACGCGGGTGACGGGGCGGCCCTCCAGCGCGCCGGCGAAGGCGGCCTTCCAGGCGGCGCTGGTGTCCTTGGTGGCCATGCCGGTGTCGACGATGGCCCAGCCCTCGCCGTCGGCCAGGGCCCAGACATTGATGAAGCCCAGCGACCCGCCCAGCGGCTGGCGCAGCCACAGAACGCCGGGCGCGACCTCGACCGCCTGGCCCGAACCGGGTTCGGGCTCGACCTCGAACGGATAGACCAGGCGCGGGCGACGCGGGGTCTCGGCCTCGCCCGGTGTCTCCTCGAACCCGTCGCTCATCGCCGCTCTCTCCCCTTCTGGCCGTCTCGCCAGCCCATTTTTCATGGTCAAGCCGCGCCATGATTGCGCCCCCGTCGGACGACATCTTGACCCTCGATGCAAGGGGGGGCTTAAGTCCGCCCCGAGGAATCCACCCCCAGGAGACTACAGACATGAGGCCATTCGCGATCGGCCTGACGGCCGCCCTCGCGGTCGCCGCGCTCGTTCCGGCCGCCGCCTTCGCGGCGCCGAAGGATGCCAAGCCCGCCGCCGCCGCCGTCGACGCCAAGTCGCGTGAAGCCGGTATGAAGGAAGCCCCGCCCCTGCTCACCCAGGCCGGCGTGGCTTGCCAGGTGTCGGACGCTCGACTGATCGGCGCCGACAAGAAGTCGAACACCTCCTACTACGAAGTGGCCTGTCAGGACGCCATGGGCTTCGCCCTGGTGGCCAAGAAGGACGCCGCGCCGCAGGCCTTCTCGTGCGTCGAGACCGGCCAGCCGGGCTCGGACGGCAAGGATTCGGGCCTGAAGTGCCTGCTGCCGGGCAACGCCGATCCCAAGCAGGGCCTGAAGCCCTACCTGGCCACGGCCGGCGCCAGCTGCGACATGCAGAACGCCCGCGCCATCGGCACCGGCAACAACAACTCGTTCTTCGAAGTCTCCTGCGCCGGCGGCGCGGGCTACATCCTGCAGATCCCGGTGCCGATGAAGGTCGAGGGCACGGTGGCCAACAGCTGCCTGCTGTACGAGGAAACCGGCAACATCTCGTGCAAGCTGACCGACCGCGCCACCCAGCTGCAGGTCGTCGACACCCTGGCCGCCGCCGCCAAGAACAACTGCGCGGTCAAGGACAAGCGCTACATCCTGACCACCAAGACCGACAACTACTTCGAGGTCGCCTGTCAGGACGGCAAGGGCTACGTGCTGCAGCAGGCCACCGCCAACGGCGCCCTGGTCCGCGCGATCGACTGCGCCAACGCTCCGGGCGGCGCAGAGTGCACCCTGACCGACAGCCGCGCGGCCAAGACCGAGCAGGCCGGCCTCTACACCAGCCTCGCCAAGAAGGCCGGCTACGACTGCAAGGTCGAGTCCTACGGCCTGTTCCCGTCGAACGACCCCAAGAAGGAAGTCGTCGAGCTGAAGTGCGCGAACACGCCGCGGGGCGGCATCGGCGTCTTCTCGGCCGCCGACAACCGCGTCTATGACTGCGTCACCGGCGAACTGAACGGCTTCCGTTGCAGCTACACCAAGGCGGACGTCGAGTTCACCCGCCTGTGGGACGACCTGAAGAGCTACAACAAGGCCGGCTGCCAGGTCTCGGGCGCGCGCATCATCGGCCGCACCGACACCAGCGGCTTCGTCGAAGTGGCCTGCGCCGACGGCCTGCCGGGCTGGGTGCTTTCGTACCCGCTGAACCAGGCCTCGCCCAAGCCGAATGAACTCCTGTCCTGCCTGCAGGCCAAGGGCGTCGGCGGCGGCTGCAAGCTGCCGACCAACATCAAGAAGTAAGGGCTTTCCGAAGTCCTGAAGAGGCCCGCCGAGAGCGATCTCGGCGGGCTTTTTCATGCCTCCCCCTGAAGGGGGAGGTGGCCCGAAGGGCCGGAGGGGGGGAAGCGGCTGTTGAGGCGCCGTTATCACTTCCCCCTCAGTCGCTCCGCGACAGCTCCCCCTTCAGGGGGAGCATCTTGCTCAAAGCGCCGCCTCGATCAGCCGCGGCCCCTTGGCCGCCATGGCCTGGGAGAACGCCTCGTCGAAGGCTTCGGCCGTGTCGACGCGCTGCGCCGGCACGCCCATACCTTGCGAGACCGCCACCCAGTCGATGCGCGGATCGCCGATATCCAGCAGCTTGCTGGCCGCCGGCCCCGCCGCGCCCGCGCCGGTGCGGGAAAGTTCGATGCCCAGGATACGGTAGACGTGGTTGGCGAAGACCACGACCACGACGTCCAGCTGCTCGCGGGCGATCGTCCACAGGCCCTGCACCGTATACATGCCCGCTCCGTCGCCGGTCAGGGCCAGGACCTTGGCTTCAGGCCGGGCCACGGCCGCGCCGATAGCCAGCGGGATGCCCTGACCGATCGCGCCGCCGGTCAGCGACAGCCAGTCGTGGGCGCGGGCGGCGCGGGTCTGGGTGAAGATCGGCAGGCCGGCGGTCACCGCGTCGTCCGAGATCACCGCGCCCTCCGGCATGTGGCGGGCGATGGCCGCGCCGATGGCCCAGGCGTCCAGCTTGCCGGCGGGGGCGGGCGGCGGGGCGTAGGGTTCGGCGGGACCGGCGGCGGGGGCCTCCAGGGCGTCGGCCAGGGCGTTCAGCGCCGCCGCCGCGTCGACCTCGCGGCCGCACAGCGTCTCCAGCCCGCAATGCTCGGGCACGAGCACGCTGGGCCGGTCTGGATAGGCGAAGAAGGCCACCGGCCGCTCGGTGGCGACCAGCACCATCAGGTCGGCGCCGTCGAGCTCCTTGAGCGCCTGCTCGCCGAAATAGGGCAGCTTGTCGGGACGGAAGCGGCCCTCGCCGCGCGCCTGGCGGGCGGTGAAGGTGTCGGTCAGAACCCGGATCCCCTGGGCGGCCAGGCGTCCGGCGGCGGCGATCCCGTCCTCGCGGCAGGCGCCCGAGCCCAGCAGAAGCACCGGCGCCTTGGCCGCCTTCACCGCATGGGCGACGGCCGCCACGGTCTCGGCGTCGGGCGCGACCGGGGCGGGGAGCTCGGCCACCCCGCCGTGCACGGTCGCCGCGTTCCAGGCCGCGTCGGCCGGCAGGATCAGGCAGGCGTTCCCGCCGGGCGTCCCGTAGCTGGCGGTGATCGCCTCGGCGGCCAGGGGGGCTATGCTGTCGGCGCACTCGGCCGACTTCACCCACAGCGAGTTGGGCGCGGCCAGGGCGGCGATGTCGCTGTTGAGCGGGGCGTCGAAGCCGCGGTGATAGGTGGCGTGGTCGCCGACCACGTTGACGATCGGGGTGAAGGCGCGGCGGGCGTTGTGCAGGTTGGCCGCGCCGTTGGCGTAGCCGGGCCCCAGGTGCAGCAGGGTGCAGGCCGGCTTGCCCGCGATCCGGCCATAGCCGTCGGCGGCGCCGGTCGCCACGCCCTCGAACAAACAGAGGATCGAGCGCATGCGCGGCTCGCGGTCCAGGGCCGAGACGAATTGCATCTCGCTGGTGCCCGGGTTGGCGAAGCAGGCGGTCACGCCGTTGTCGGCCAGGGTGGTGATCAGGGCGTCGGCGCCGTTCATTGTTTTCTCCCTACTCACTGGATGCTCCCCCTGAAGGGGGAGCTGTCGCCCCCGGGTCCGGCCGCAGGCCGGCCCGAGGATAGACTCCGCGACTGAGGGGGAAGTGCGGTCAGCTTCGCGGAAGCTGAAAACGTCCCCCCTTTCGGCCCTTCTGGGCCACCTCCCCCAGAGGGGGGAGGATCTTAGAACACCATCACGCCCTCGTCCGGCTCGGCCGCGAACAGTCTTTCCAGCTCGGCCGGGCGTCGTTCCCGGGCCAGGGCCTGGTTGATGTAGCCCTTGTCGGTCAGCTCGCCGCTGGCCGCGTCGGGGGCGCCGGGCAAGATCAGGGCGCGGGCCACCTTGCCGCCGCCCCGGGCCTGGGCGTTGAAGCGCTCCAGTCCCGAGCGAACGGCCGCCAGCGCGGCGTCGGTCCCGCCCAGGCGCTCGCAGGTCCTGGGCTCGAGGAACAGCATCAGCCCGACGCCGTCGCGCCCCTCGCCGCAGACCACGGCGTCGGACGCCGCCCCGCCGATGGCCGAGATCGCCGCCACCCGCAGGGCGCCGGCCGCGACGAAGGTGCCGCTGGCCAGCTTGAAATTCTCCACCAGCCGCCCGTCGAAGACGAGACCGGCGGTGGGATCCTCGGGATCGGCCAGCCGGGCGGCGTCGCCCAGGCGGTAGAAGCCCTCCTCGTCGAAGGCGTCGCGCGTCGCCTCCGGCTGGTCGAGATAGCCGGGAGAGACCTGCGGGCCCTTGACCCGGATTTCCAGCTTCTCGCCGGCCGCGACCAGCTTCACCGCCGTGCCCGGCGTGGGCAGGCCGACCATGCCCGAGCGGGCGTTCAGCCAGTGGATGTTGCAGGCCGTCGGGCCGGTCTCGGTCGCGCCGTAGCCGGCCGCGAAGGTGATGCGCTCGCCGGTCGTCGCCAGGGCCACGGCCTGTACCCGGTCGAGGATCGACTGGGCCATCGACGCCCCGCCGTACTGAAGCACCCGAACGCGGGAGAAGAAGGCCTGGGCCAGCGCCCGGTCGCGCTCCAGCTCGCCGACCAGCAGGCCCCAGCCGGCCGGGACCATGTTGTGATAGGTCGGCGAGACCTCGTGCAGGTTGCGCAGCGTGTCGGAAAAGCGTCCGGGCACGGGCTGGCCGGCGTCGATGTGCAGCGTGCCGCCGCGGTGCAGCACCATGTGCAGGATGGCGTTGGCCCCCAGGCTGTGGCTCCAGGGCGCGGAATTGACCAGCACCGGCGGGTCCGGGTCGGCGTAGCAGGCCTCGATCTGGGCGGCGTTGAGGGCGATGTTGGCGTGGGTGCAGATCACCGCCTTGGGCCGTCCGGTCGAGCCCGAGGTCAGCAGCAGCTTGGCGACGTCGTCGCCCCGCGCCACGTCGGCCGCCGGCGGGCTGGCCAGCAGGGCCTCTAACGGCTGGTCGCCGGGACGCAGGTTGCGGCTGGCGATCACCGGCAGGCCGTCCAGGCAGTCGTGGTCCAGGGCCTGGGCGAAGGCCGCCGCGTCGTCGACATAGACCGCCGCCGGCTTAAGCCGCTCGACCGCGTGGGCCAGTCGCGACAGGTCGGCGCCGAGCAGGCCGTACTGCGGCGAGACCGGCGCGGCCGGCGCGCCAAGGCTCATGGCGGCGTAGGCGATCAGGGCGTGGTCGACCCCGTTTCGGGCCAGGATCAGCAGCGGCCGGCCACGCGACAGGCCAAGGCTCGCCAGGCCCCCGGCCAGGGCCGCGACCCGCGCCGCCGCCTCGCCGTAGGTCACCGTGCGCCAGCCGTCCTGCCCCTCGATCCGTTCGGCCAGCCAGACGCGGTCGGGCGCCTCGCCGGCCCAGCGGGCCAGAGGGGCGGTGACCGTACGCACGGCGTCGGAATAGGGCATGGGGTTGCGCAGGATGAGCGCATCGCCGCGACGTTCGACCTCCAAAGCGCGCGGGGCGTAGCGAGCGTCACGGAAGGGAGCGTCGTCGAGGGATTCCATCCCCTTTTATGTCCCGCCGCAAACGCGTGTTCAATCCTCGCCGAGCGCCGTTCGTCGGCGTTCCAGCCACAGCCGTTCGGCCGGGGCGGGATCCAGCGCCAGGGCCCGGTCATAGGCGGCGCGGGCCTCGCCTGGGCGAGAGAGGCGGGCCAGCAGGTCGGCGCGCACGGCGTGGAACGGCCGGAAGGCGTGCAGGCGTTCGGCGTCCAGCCGGTCTACCTCGGCCAGGGCGGCCGGCGGCCCCGCGACCTCGGCCAGGGCCACGGCGCGGTTGAGGCGGGCCACCGCGTCGTCGCGCCAGACCAGCAGGGCGTCGTAAAGGGCCAGGACGGCGCCCCAGCGCGGCGGTTCGTCGAGGCTCTTGCGGCCGCACCAGACGGCGTGGACGGCCGCCTGAAGTTGGCGAGGGCCGGGCCGATCGAGATCGGCGGCGCGGCGCAGATAGCTCTCGGCCTCGTCGATCAGCGGGCGGCGCCAGAGGGCGGGGTCCTGCTGCGACAGCGGCGTCATGGCCCCGGTCTCGTCGAGACGCGCCGGCCGCCGAGCCTCGGCGTAGCGGACCAGCGCCGCCAGGGCCAGGCACTCGGCCTCGCCCGGCGCCAGCTCGGCCAGCGCCGCCGTCAGGTCGAGGATCTCGCGGGCGTAGGCAGCGTGGGCCCCGGCGCCGGCGGCGTCCTCGTGGGCCTTGGAATAGGCGACCTCCAGCGTCGACAGCACCGCCGACAGCCGCTCGGGCCAGGCCTCGGGGCCGGGGACCTCGAAGGCGACGCCCGCCTGGGCGATCTTCTTCTTGGCGCGGGTCAGGCGCTGGAACATCGCGGCCTCCCCGACCAGGAAGGCGCGGGCGATCTCCTGCACCGACAGGCCGCAGACCAGGCGCAGGGTGAGGGCCGCCCGCGATTCCGGGGCCACGGCGGGATGGCAGCAGACGAAGATCAGCCGCAGGCGCTCGTCGGGGATCAGCCGCTCGTCCGAGGCCATGGCGTCCTCCACGGTGGAGTCCGGCTCGGGCGCGTCCGGCGACAGCCGAGATCGCACCGCCCGCTTGCGCAGGGCGTCCAGCGCGCAGCGGCGGGCGGCGGCGTAGAGCCAGGCGGCCGGCTGGCGCGGGACGCCGTCGCGCGGCCAGGTCGCGGCCGCCCGGGCGCAGGCCTCGGCGAAGCCGTCCTCGGCCAGGTCGAGGTCGCGGAAGCTTGCGGCCAGGGCGGCGATGATCCGGCCGCCGGCCTCGCGCGCCGCCCTGTCGAGCTCGGGGCTCACGCCGCCTCGGCCAGCGGGCGCACCTCGACCGCGCCGTCGCCCAGCGGCAGGCGGCGCGCCCAGGCCAGGGCGGCGTCCAGGTCGCGGGCCTCGATCAGGTAGAGGCCGGCCAGCGGCTCGCCCGTCTCGTCATGCGGGCCGTCGTGCAGGGCGCTGCCCCGCCGCAGGGTGGTGGCCGTGTCCGGGCTCTTCAGCGCCGCCTGCCCCCGCAGGACCCCCGCCGCCGAAAGGGCGGCGGCGAAGGCCCGGCGGACCGGCGCCAGCGCGGCGGCGGCGACCTCGTCCTCGTAGACCAGCAGGACGTAGCGCACGGCCTAGCCGCAGTTGTCGCCGGTGGGACGGATCTCGATCTTGCCGCCGGGCGACAGCGGGATCTTGCGCGCCCACTCCACCGCCGCGGCGTGGTCGGCCACGTCGACCAGGTAGAAGCCGCCCAACTGCTCGTGGGTCTCGGCGAACGGCCCGTCGTGGACCACGCCGTCCTGGGTCAGGGTCGAGGCCGAGCCGGTGGGCGCCAGTTCCGACCCGCTCCAGTCGACGCCGGCCGCCTGCAGCGCGTCGGTGAACCGCATGTGCCCGGCGATGACGTCGGCCAGCAGCTTTTGCCCGGCCTCGCCGGCGTAGTGGGTCTCGGTCTCGTAGATCAGCAGCATGTACTTCATGGCGGCTCTCCGTCCGGCGGACGCCCTGTGCGCCGCCTTCGTAGGAGAGACGCGCCGGACCGGCCGCATTCGACAGCGCCGGCGAAAAAAGTCGAGCCCCTGGATCCGGCGCTGGCGCGTTTACCAAAGGCTTCAATGCGGGTAGTTTCGCGTGAAGATTGTGCCTTGGGGGAGGCGACCATGATCCGGCTTGCGGTATTCTGCGACGGCACCTGGAACGGGCTGCAGATGCAGAACCTGACCAATGTGGCGCGGCTGGCGCGCTCGGTGGTGCGCGATCCGCCTGGCCAGAACGGCAAGGCCGGCGTGCCGCAGGTGGTCTATTACGACGAGGGCGTGGGCACCGCGACCGGGGTCAGCCGCACCAGCGATCGCCTCGAAGCCATCCTCGGCGGGGCCTTCGGCGCCGGTCTCGACCGCAAGATCGAGCAGGCCTACCGCTTCATCGTCCTGAACTACAAGGAACCGGACGACGAGATCTTCATCTTCGGCTTCAGCCGCGGCGCCTACACCGCCCGCAGCCTGTGCGGCCTGATCCGCAAGTGCGGCATCCTGCGGCCCGAGCACCTGCAGCGGGTGCCCGAGGCCATGGCGCTCTATCGCAACCGCAAGATCCACCCCGCCGGGCCCGAGTGCCAGGAGTTCCGCGACCGTTATTCGCGGCGCGAGGTGGTGGGCAGCGAGGACCTGCTGCGCAAGGTCGGCGAGACCACGGTGACCCGGCGGGCGGCCGATGCGGCCGAGGGCGAGGAATGCCTGCTGACAGACGAGGTCCGTCGCAGGCGGGCGGTCCGGATCCGCTATCTCGGCCTGTGGGACACGGTGGGCTCGCTGGGCGTGCCCGACCGCTTCCGGCTGTTGTCGGTCTTCAACAAGCGTTTCCGCTTCCACGACACCGAGGCCTCCAAGCTGATCGAGAGCCTGCGGCACGCCATCGCCGCCGACGAGGACCGCCGCACCTTCAGCGCCGCGCCGTTCTCGAACATCCGTGACCTGAACATCACCGCCACCGAGGAGCTCAACGCCGGGATCAAGGCGCGCAACGCGCGGGCCGCCAAGGCCGGGCGCGACGTCGCGCCCCTGGCCCAGGTCGTCGACCGCAGGGCGCCGGGCTACATCCCCTATGCGGAGCGGCGCTACCAGCAGAAGTGGTTCCCGGGCGACCACGGGGCGGTGGGCGGCGGCAATTTCGAGCTGGGCCTTTCCAGCGCCGCCTTGCTGTGGGTAGCGGAAGGCGCGCAGGCGGCGGGCCTGGTGTTCGACGACCGGCCGGACGGCGAGCTGGCCCAGGCCGGGGACCTGACCAATCCGCTGGTCGACTGGCGGATCGGGCGCCAGCCCGGAACGCTGCGGCCGGCCTGGATGACCGACCTCCTGGGCATGATCGGCGGCTATCGCTCGCGGGCGCTGACGATCGGCCGCGACGAGGTGCATCCGGGCGCGCGCCTGCGCTGGACGCGGATGGCCCACTACCGGCCCAAGGTGTTCTCGCCGTTTACCGGTGAGACGCGGCTTGGCCCGCACCGCTATGTCGAGCTGGTGACCGGCCCGCCGTTCCGGCTGCTGTTCCTGCTGGTCCTGGCGGGTGGGGCCCTGCTGCTGGTCTGGCTGCTGGGCGTGATCGCCCACGAGCTCTTGCGGCTGCTGCCCTTCGGGATCGGCGCGCCGGCGGCCGACGTCCTGGCGGGCGTCGGCGCCTGGGTGCGCGGTCTGTTCGGGGGCTAGTGCGCCAGGGTCTCGAGGAAGCGCACCGGCTCGCCCCGGCCCTCGGCGATGATCTCGTCGTCGCGCATGACCACGATGCCGCGGACGATGGTCGCCACCGGCCAGGCCTTGGCCTCGAAGCCGTCGAACGGGGTCCAGCCGGCGCGGTTGGCCATCTGCTCGTGGGTGATGACCTTGCGGGCCTTCATGTCGACGATGGTGAAGTCGGCGTCGAAGCCTTCGGCCAGGCGGCCCTTGTCGGCCAGGCCGAACACGCGGTTGACGCCATGGCTGGTCAGGTCGACGAAGCGCTCGAGGCTGAGCTTGCCGTCCACGACGTGCGTCAGCATCACCGGCACCAGCGTCTGCACGCCGGGCATGCCCGACGGCGAAGCCGGATAGGGGCGGGCCTTCTCCTCGCGGGTGTGGGGGGCGTGGTCGGAGCCGAGCACGTCGGCGATGCCGGCCTCGATGCCGCGCCAGACGCCGGCCACGTGATAGGCGTCGCGGATCGGCGGGTTCATCTGGGCGAAGCCCTTCAGGCGCTCATAGGCCTCGGGCGCGACCAGGGTCAGGTGCTGGGGTGTGACCTCGACGCTGGCGACGTCCTTGTTCAGCGCCAGGAAGTCGATCTCTTCCTTGGTGGTGACGTGCAGCACGTGGATGCGCTTGCCCAGGCTTTTGGCGATGCGCACCAGGCGGTGGGTCGACTGCAGGGCGGCCTGGGCGTCGCGCACCTCGGGGTGGCTGGTCCAGTCGCCGGGGCGCGCCAGGCTGCGGCGCTCGGCCAGGCGGTATTCGTCTTCCGAGTGGAAGGCCGCGCGGCGGTTGACGTGGCGCAGCACGTTCTCGACGCCCTCGTCGTCCTGCACCAGCAGGCTGCCGGTCGAGGCGCCCATGAACACCTTGATGCCGCAGCAGCCAGGCAGGCGTTCCAGCTCGCCCAGGAAGTTGGCGTTCTCGTGGGTGCCGCCGACATAGAAGGCGTGGTCGGTGTGCATCCGGTTCTTGGCGCGCGACAGCTTGTCGGCCAGGGCGTCCGGATCGGTGGTGGTCGGCTCGGTGTTGGGCATCTCGAACACGGCCACGACGCCGCCGAGGGCCGCGCCGCGGCTGCCGCTTTCCAGATCTTCCTTCCACTCCAGGCCCGGCTCGCGGAAGTGCACCTGGCTGTCGATGACGCCCGGCAGAACGGTCAGGCCCGAGGCGTCGAACACCTCGCCGGCGCTGGCCTGCGACAGGTCGCCGATGGCGACGATCTTGCCGCCGCGGACGCCGATGTCGGTGATCCCGCGCCCGGCGTGGTTCACCACCTCGCCCCCACGGACGATCAGGTCGAAGGTCTGGGACATGGGGCGCGCTCCTGCGGGGGTTTGGGGCGGTCTAGGTCTGGAGCGTGCGGGAGGCAACAGGTTTCCTGCCGCCCGCTCAGGGCCCCTTGCCCTCGCCCAGGTCGAACGACACCCGGAACAGGCGGCCGGGGCGGGAGAGCTCGTAGGTGAAGGCCTGGTCGGTCAGGCCCAGCGACCAGACGTTGGTGTTCGATACCGCACGGTTGAGGCGCGTGAACATCGCCTTGGACTCAGCGTCGACCGGGAAGCGTTG
Organism: Caulobacter sp. CCNWLW153; assembly: GCF_036889365.1. Taxonomy (NCBI): domain Bacteria; kingdom Pseudomonadati; phylum Pseudomonadota; class Alphaproteobacteria; order Caulobacterales; family Caulobacteraceae; genus Caulobacter; species Caulobacter sp. CCNWLW153. The sequence goes on along the minus strand of NZ_JBAKFV010000012.1, from coordinate 133,096 downwards.
TAGCTCGGCCGAGCCTGGCTCCACCGTGTCTCCGCCATAGCGGGACAGCTCGTCCTCGACGCCGTCGGCGTGGCGGTGGTCGTGCTTGAGGCGCAGGCCGCCGCCCTCCAGGCGGGTGACGATCCAGGTGCGCGAGCGGTCCTCGCCGACATGGAAGGGGATGCGGATCTCGCGAGCGTCGCAGCTGGCGACGGTCATGACCAGCTTGGCCTTTCGGAACGGCTCGTCGGCGGCGTCGCCGGCGACGACCTGGCCGGTCAGGGTCTTGTCGCACAGGGCCGTCAGGCGGGCGAAGAACTGGTCGGCCGGCGTCTTGGGGGCAGCAGGGAGGGGCGCGGCGATCGCCGGGGCCGAGAGGCCAAGCAGCACGCACAGCGCAAGGACCGTCTTCACCGGATCAGGCCTGCGGGCTAGCTTCGCCGTCCGGACGCTTGCGGCGGCGCGGCGAGACCTTGAGTTTGGGTTCGGCCTCAGGCGCGGGCGGGGAGGCGGGCATGTCGAGCGGCAATTCCGGCGCGGCTTCGCTGGCCGTGGGACTTTCGAGCGGCGCCTCGATCGGCGTCTCCACCGGCGCTTCGGCCTCGACGGCGGGCTCGGGCTCTACGGCCGTCGGCGGAGCGGCGCTGGCGCGGGCCTCGTTCAGCAGCTCGATCGCGGCGCGCGCCACCTTGGCCACCGGCAGGTCGCTCATGTGGCGGATGGCCTGGGAGAGGTCGGGGTCGACGGCCTTGAACTGGTCGAAGTCGCGGGGGCCGCGCACGGCGCGGGTCAGCGGGCCCCACGGGCCGTAGCGGCGCTCGTCCGACGGGCCGAACAAGCCGACGGTCGGCGTGCCGGCGGCGGCGGCGATGTGCATCAGGCCGCTGTCGTTGCCGATGAAGAGGTCGGCGCGCTTCAGGCAGGCATAGGCGGTCAGCAGGTCGACCTTGCCGGTCAGGTCGATGCATCTGCCTCGGGCGGAAGCCATGCGCAGCTCCTCGACCATGCGGCCGTCCTCGGGACCGCCCAGGATCAGCAGGCGTCCGCCCTCCAGCCGGCCGCCGGGACCGAGCAGCTGGGCGGCGGTCTGGGTGAAGCGCTCGATCGGCCAGACCTTGCCGATCCAGTTGGCGGCCGGGCCCATGGCCAGGATCGGGCCGGCCGGCTCGCCGCCGCGCGGGGCAAGCATCTGGTCGGCCAGGGCCTGGACTTCCGGGGTGATATAGAGGTGCGGCGCCGGCGGCTCGCCGTCGATCTTCAGCACGCGGGCGGTCTCGACCACCTTGTGGGCGATCTCGCCGGGGGTCTTCTTCCAGATCGCTCGCTTCTCGCGACGCAGGAAGAGGGCGGTCGCCGAGCCCCGCAGGTCGACCACCAGGCCCCACTTCTTGTGGCGCACCTGGTTCCACAGCTTGAACCAGTGGCCCTTGCCCTTGCCCTTCTCCATGACGATCACGCGATCGAGGCCGGGCACGTGGGCGAACAGCGGCGCGGCCAGCGGGCCGGCGACGATGGTGAAGCGGGCGTTGGGAATCTCGTCGGCCAGCATTTTGATGAGGCCGGACGACAGCACGGCGTCGCCAATACGCGTGGCGGTGATGAAGAGAATCGGGAAGGCCCGCTGTGTCATCGGTCCATGTATAGGGTGAACCGGCTGTCAACGCATCCCGTTATCCCGCTTAAGCTTTCTTGAGCTGAAAGACTGGCGTCGGCGTCGCCTCGGCGCCACATGTGCGGCCATGAGCAACATGCGTCTCGCCCGCCTCCCGTCCCGCGCCGTCATCGCCGTCGCCGGCCCCGACTGGCGAAGCTTCCTGCAGGGCCTGCTGACCCAGGATGTCGACAGCCTGGCGCCGGGCGAGCTGCGCTTTTCCGGCCTGCTGACCCCGCAGGGACGGCTGCTCTACGACCTGTTCGTGGCCGGCCTGCCGGACGGCGCGCTGCTGGACGTGGCGGCCGAGCACCGCGACACCATCGTCGCGCGCCTTTCCATGTACCGCCTGCGGGCCAAGGTCGAGATCGGTCCGATCGACCTGATGGTCGCCGCCGCGTTCGATCCCGCCGGTGCGCCAGTGACCGGCGAGGGGCTCTACGCCGATCCGCGCCTGCCGGCCCTGGGCGCGCGGGTCTACGGTCCGGCGAGCGAGCCCGACGCCGACGAGGCCGCCTACGAGGCCCATCGCCTGGCCCTGGGCGTGCCCGGTCCGGCCGACTGGCTCAGCGACAGGAACTATCCGATCGAGGCCGACTTCGATCTCCTGGCCGGCATCGACTTCAAGAAGGGCTGCTTCGTCGGCCAGGAGACGACCAGCCGCATGAAGCGGCGCGGCACGATCAAGAACCGCATGCTGCCGATCGTCTTCGACGGTCCTCCTCCCGCCTTCGGCGCCGAGGTGCTGGCCGGCGAGCTTCGCGCCGGCGAGGTGCTGAGCGGAAGCGACGGCCGCGCCATGGCCCTGCTGCGCCTCGACCGCATCGAGGGCGCGCAGTTGACCGTCGACGGCCGCCCGGTGCGGGTGGAACGGCCCGAGTGGGTTCCGCAGACGCCGGCGGCGGGCTGACCCGCCGCCTTCGTTCCACGATCTAGCGGCAGCGACCGTAGCGGTCGGGCGAGGCGCCGGGACCGCCGCGCCAGCCGGGCGGGTTTTCCCAGTTGGTTCCGCGACCGCCATGAGGACCGGGCGGGTTGTCGTCACGGTCGAGCCAGCAGCGACGGGCCTGGTTCCACCAGCCGTGGTCGGGGTGCCAGTAGCCCCAGCGCGGGTTGTAGTAGTAGCCGCGGCGATAGTCGAAGCGGACCCGTTCGCCTTTCCAGCGGTAGTAGCGGCGATCGGGCGAGGCGCCGGGGCCGCCGCGCCAGCCGGGCGGGTTCTCCCAGTTCGTGCCGGGACCGCCGCGCGGACCGGGCGGATTGTCGTCGCGGTCGCGGTGCTGGGCCAGGACGGGGGTGGCGGTCATGGCCGCGGTCGCCAGGGCGAGCATGGCCAGGGTTCGGAAAGCGCGCATCAGCGGCTTCTCCTTGGTCTTTGGCGTCCCTCTGAACAGCCAAACGCGCGAGACCGGCGTTTCCGTCGCGGGCTTGCGAATGTTCCCTGAAAGTTCTGGTTTTCGGCGCGCGGTCTGCTAGCGTCGCCGCATGACAGAGATCCATCGCTGCACCTGGCGGGGCATGAACGGCGACCCGCTGTACGAGGCCTACCACGACACCGAGTGGGGCGTGCCCGAGTGGGACAGCCGCGCCCTGTGGGAGAAGCTGGTGCTAGACGGCTTCCAGGCCGGGCTGTCGTGGATCACCATCCTGCGCAAGCGCGAGGCCTTTCGCGCCGCCTTCGCCGACTTCGACCCCGAGGTCGTGGCCCGCTTCGGCGAGGCCGACCGCGCCCGGCTGATGGCGGACGCCGGCATCATCCGCTCCAACGCCAAGATCGACGCGGCCATCGCCGGCGCGCGGATCTATCTCGACATGCGCGAGCGTGGCGAGGACTTCTCGCGCTTCCTGTGGGACATCGTCGGCGACGCCCCCATCCAGAACGCCTTCACCGGCATGGGCGACGTGCCGGCCCAGACGCCGCTGGCGGTCGACATGGCCAAGGCCCTGAAGGCCAAGGGCTACAAGTTCTGCGGCCCGGTGATCGTCTATGCCTTCATGCAGGCGGTCGGCATGGTCAACGACCACTTCGTCACCTGCTTCCGCCACGAGGACTGCAAGGCGCTGGGGCATCGCCACTGACGGGGTCTTCCGGGGGCGCCGTCGCTGGGCGGGCTCAGCCGTTCCGTGCTAGAGGCGAGGGCGTAGCGTTCGGGGGCGTGTCGCGGCATGGAATGGGTGTTCATCGTCGGCCTGACGGTGTGGATCGCGGTGCAGCACCAGTCGCTGGACCTGGTGAAGCGCCAGCTGAGCAAGGCCTTGGCCGAACTCGAGGGCCTGAAGGCCTCGCGGAACTGGTCCGAGCCCTCCGCGCCGCGTGAGGCCGCCGCGCCGCTCCCGCCCGAGCCGATCCAGCCTGAGCCGAAACCTTCGCCCTGGGCTATCGAGCCGAAGGCCGCCGAACCGCCGCGCGCGCCGCCGCCTGCCGAACCGGTCTCCGATCCCAGGCCCATTCCAGCGCCGGCCCCGCGTCCGGCGAGCGTCGCCCGGCCGATCATCACCCGCGAGACCGCCTCCACCTGGCTGGCCGAGAACGGCCTGGCCTGGATCGGCGGCGGGGGCCTGGCGCTGGGCGGCCTGCTGCTGGTGGCCTATGCGGCCCAGAAGGGGATCTTCACCCCGCCGCTGCGGATCGCCGCGGCGGTGGTGCTGGGCGCCCTGATGGTGCTGGCCAGCGAGTGGATCCTGCGCCGCAAGGCCGATATGAGCCGCCACCTGCTCGCCGCCGCCATCGCCGCCGGGGCCGGGGCGGTCACCCTGTACGGCGCGGTCTGCGCCGCGCACGGCCTCTATCACCTGATCCCGTTCTGGCTGGCGGCGAGTCTGGCCGCCGCCGTGTCGCTGGGCCTGCTGGCGCTGTCGCTGCGCCACGGCGAGCCGCTGGCCCTGGTGGCCATGGTCGGCGCCGCCGCCACCCCGATCGTCACCGACATCTCGTCCTGGTCGCCGGTCGTCTTCGAGGCTTACGCCCTCCTGATCGGCGCCACCGGCTTCGTGCTGGCCGCCGGCCGCCGGTGGGGCTGGACCAGCCTGGCCACCGCCGCCGGCGTGGCGGTGCTGAGCCTGCCGCCCCTGGCCGACCGGCAGCACGCGGCCGCCGCCGTCCTCGTCGCCCTGGCCGCCGGCGGACCGCTGGCCGCGCTGTGGCGTCGCCGGCGGACGGGCGAGACGGAAGCAGAGGTGCTGCGCCTGCGCCAGGCGGCCATGACGGCGCTGCTCGGCGCGGCCGTGCTGGCCCTGGCGGTCTGGTACGCCCCGCCCAGCCCCGCCGGGGCCGCGGCCGGCGTGCTGAGCGCGGTCCTGCTGGGCCTGACCGCCCTGGCGATCGCCACGCGCGTGGCGCCGCCCGGCCTGTTCGCCGCGCCGGCCATCGCCACGGTCTTCGCCGCCATGACCTGCCTGCTGTTCGAGGGCGACGACGTGGGGATCGCCGCGCGGCCGCCGTGGCTGCACCTGCTGCTGGCGACGGCGCCGCTGACGGCCTTGCCGGCGGCGTTGCGGCTGCACGGGCGCCAGCGGACGCAGCTGCTGGCCATCGCCGGGATCACGACGGCCGTGGCCGCCAGCCTGGCCTGGGTGCTGCTCGACGAGGCCCGCTTCGGCTACGCCTGGAGCCCTGCCGCCCTGCTGGGCGCGGGCATGTTCGGCCTTTCGACGCTGATCGCCCGCCGGTCCGAAGAGCCGTCGCGGGACCTCGGTCTGGCGCTGTGGCTGGGGGCGGCCGCCGAAATGGTCTTCCTGGCCGTTCACGGCGCCGTCCAGCCGAGGTTCGAGCCGGCCGCCTTCGCCGTGGCGGCCCTGGCCCTGGCGTTCGCCGCCCGCCGGCTGCCCTGGCGAGGCCTCGCCGAGGCCAGCGTCGTGGCCGGCCTGCTGGCCCTGGTCGTGATGCTGCGCCCGGCCTTCATCGGTCCGGCGCTGGAGGGACGCTTACCGCTGCCGCTGCCGCTGGTGGCGGCCGTGTCGGGCGCGGCCGCCGCGATCGCCTTCGCCGCCGCCTGGCTGCTGAAGACCGCCGGACGCCGCAACGAGGCCGAGGCGCAAGGCGCCTCCGCCCTGATGGTTCTGCTGCTGGGCCTGTTCATCGGCGTGCACGTGGTCGTGGTCGGCAAGCCCGGCGGCGCCTCGACGTTCCTGCTGGAGGCCTCGCTGCGGACCCTGATCCTGCTGGCCGCGGGCCTCGTGCTGGTGCTGCGGCAGGGGCCGGTCGACGGCCCGCTGGCCCGTTGGCGCACCCTGCTGGTGGTCGGCGCGGGCCTCGCCCATGGCCTGCTGCTGCAAGGCCTGGTCGCCAACCCCTGGTGGGGCATGGGCGAGGTTCCGGCCGGACCGCCGCTGTTCAACACCCTGCTGCTGTCCTACCTGGCGCCGGCCCTGCTGCTGGCCGTCGCGGCGTGGCGACGACCGGTCGACGCGGCCGGGCGCGGCTGGGTTGTCGGGGCCGCCGCCTTCGGCCTGCTGTGGGCGGTCATGGCCCTGCGTCACGGGATCCATGGCGGGGCCATGGGCGTGGCGGCGATCGGGCGCGGCGAGATCGCCGGCTATGCGGTGCTCGCCCTGGTCGCCGCGCGCGGCTTCCTCGACCCGCGCCTGGCGGCGCGGCCGGCCGCCAGCTGGCTGGCGCGGGCCGCCCCCACGATCGGCTGGATCGCCGTGGTGCTGGCCATCCTGGTGTTCGGCCTGCTTGCCAATCCCTGGTGGGGACCCGAGCAGGCGAGGCTGTCGCCGCTGATCGCCGCCCTGCTGCTGGCCCTGGCCCACGGCGCGGGCGCGGCCTTGCTGCTGGAGCTCGGCCGCCAGGGCGGGCCGTTCGGAACGACGGCCAGGGCCAGCGCGATCGGCGTGCTGTTCGTGCTGGTCAGCCTGATCGTCCGCTACGGCTTCCATGGTCCGGCCATGGGCGCCTCGATCGACGCCGGCGGGCTCGAGACCTGGACCTTCTCGGCCGTGTGGGCGGCCTTCGGCCTGGTGGTCTTGAGCCTCGGCTCGGCCCGCAAGGACGCGGTGCTGCGCTGGGCGGGCCTTGTGGTGCTGCTGCTGACCGCGGCCAAGGTGCTGCTGGTCGACCTGGCGCGGCTGGAGGGCGTGGTCCGCGCCGCCTCGTTCCTGGCCGTCGGCGCGCTGCTGCTGGGCGGGGCCGTGCTGGTGCGCCGCCTCAACGCCCGGACGGCGAAGACGCCAGAGCCGCCCAGCGCCGACTAAGCCGGCCCGTCAACTCCCGGGCGTCGGCGTCTCCAGGCTCTTCAGCCGGTTGACCGCGTTGGTGTTGCCCGGGTCGAGCGCCAGCGAGCGGCGGTAGTGGACGATGGCGGCGGCCTTGTCGCCGTTGACGGCATAGGCCTCGGCCAGGCTGTCCTGGGCGTTGCCGCTCTTGGGGAACAGCTCGGCGGTCAGGGCCAGCACCGACAGCGCCTTGGCCGGTTCGCCGAAGGCCAGCAGGCGATAGCCCCAGTCGTTCAGCTCGTGCTCGGCCGGCTTGAAGCCCGGGGCCTGGCGCTGCCTGGCGATCACGCCGGCGAAGGCGGTCTTCGGCTGGCCGGCCAGCGCCGCGCGCAGGGCCGCGACCCCGGTCAGCTTCATGCCGGGGATGAAGAGCTGGGCGATCTCGTCGATGGCGTCCTCGGGCGTGCCGCCGGCCAGGTTGCTGAGGATCGCCACGCCGACCTTGTCGTCCGGATAGAGGTAGACGGCGTTGCGGCTGCCGCCGGTCATGCCGACGACCAGGCGGTCGGGCCGCTCCAGCACCAGCCAGCCCATGCCCCACTGTCCCAGCTGGCCGTCGGTGTAGGGAACCTGGGTCCACATGGTCTTGCGCGCGGATGGACCCAGCAGACGGCCGTCCATCAGGGCGATCATCCAGCGGCCCATGTCGTCGCCGGTGCTGTCGAGGCCGGCAGCCGCGCGGGCCAGCGGCGAGAACACCTCCTTGCGCACGCTAGGCTCGTCGGGCGTTGCCTGGCGATAGCCATAGGACGTGGCGCGCGAGGGACCCGGATCGCGGCTGTCGCCGTAGCGCGAGCTCGCCATGCCGGCGATGGCGAACTGCTCGCCGCCCAGGGGCGTGGTGACCGGCAGGCCGCGCAGGCGGTCGATCGCCATCTGCACCAGGGCGTAGTTGGTCTGGCAGTAGTGGAAGCGCTGGCCGGGGGGAAACAGCACCGGCGCGGCCAGGGCCTCGTTCCAGGCGACGGCCTCCTCGACCGCGCCGTCCTTCTGGCGTGGCACGAAGTCGGGCAGCCCCGACGTGTGGCTGAGCAGGCGACGCACCTGGATGGAGCGCCAGGTCTCCGGCAGGCCCTCCACGTAGGCGCCGATCGGCTTGTCGAGATCCAGCCGCCCGGCCTCGACCTCGCGCATGGCGGCGACGCCGGTGAAGGCCTTGGTGATCGAGTTGATCGGGAAGGTGGTGGTCGGCGTCACCTTGGCGCCGACGGCGAGGTCGGCCACGCCGTAGGCGCGCGAGAAGACGATCGCCCCGTCCTTGACCACCACCACCTGCGCGCCGGGCACGTGGCGCTCGGCCATGAACCGCCGCACGAGGGCGTCCGCGCGGGCGGCCGGGTCCGGTTCGGCCGCGAAGGCGAGCGGCGAAGCGACGAAGGTGGAAGCGGCGAGCGCCGGACAGGCCAGTCCGGCCGCCAGCAAGGCGCGGCGGTTCATGATGCGATTACCCCTGGAGCCGTCCCCGCCCCGGCGGGCAAGGGACCAGCCCCGCGCGCGGCGGGCCAGTTAATCTTCGGTCATGCGGCGCCGGTTTCCTTCGAAGGCGAACCCGCCTAGGAAGACCCCATGCCGACCGGACCCGACATGATGCTGGAAGCCGCCTGCGGACCGGGACCGGTCTGCGGGGTCGACGAGGCCGGCCGCGGGCCGTGGGCCGGGCCGGTCAGCGCCGCCGCCGTGATCCTGGATCCGGCGCGGATACCCAAGGGGCTCAACGACTCCAAGAAGCTCTCGGCCAAGGCCCGTGCGGCCCTGGAGGCCGAGATCAAGGACATGGCTGTCGCCTGGTGCGTGGGCATGGCCAGCGTAGAGGAGATCGAAGAGCTCAACATCCTGCACGCCGCGGGCCTGGCCATGCGGCGCGCGGTCGAGGGCCTGTCGGTGAAGCCAAGCTTCGCCCTGGTCGACGGCAACTACCGCTTCGTCCTGCCGTGCGAGGTCAAGACCGTGGTCAAGGGCGACAGCCTGTCGTGCTCGATCGCGGCCGCCTCGATCCTGGCCAAGGAAGCCCGCGACCGGATCATGGTCGAGATGGACACGGTCTATCCCGGCTACGGCTTCGCCGGCCACAAGGGCTATCACGCCCCGATCCACCTGGAAGGCCTGAGGAAGCTTGGCCCCTCGCCGATCCATCGCCTGGGCTGGGCGCCGGTGAAGCTGGCCCTGGCGGGCGGGCTGGCGGGCGGGCTGGCCGGCCCGTTGGACGGCGACGAAGCCTAGGTCGCGCTCAAGGCCGCTTTGCAGGCCTTCCAGCGCGGCGACTTCGGCGTGACGACCAGCTTCAGGGCGTTGTGGTCGGCCATGAGCACGTCGCCGCTGATCGGGAACGGGCCAAAGACATTCGTCAGAAAATCGGGGGCGAAGCCCTCGCCGCCGCGAACCCGCAACACCTCGCCGTCGGCGTCCAGCGTGAACAGGCCGTCCTTGGCGCGAACCAGCGCCAGCCGCTGCCTGGGCAGTTCGAAGAACTCGGGCGAAGGCGATCCGCCGGTGACGAACCGGGCCTCCACCTTCCGCAGGCGTCCGGCGGCCGTCAGCTCGAACAGCCCGCGCCGCGCCACGACATAGGTGCGGTCCAGCGAGGCCAGGCGGACCACTTCGGGATGGCGGCCGAGGGCGGCCGTGGTCCCCTCGGGGATCGGCGTCAGCACGCCCCGCCGATAGAGGGCTAGTCCCTCGTCGCCGCGGATCACCAGGCCTTCGCCGCCGGTCAGGTCGTAGGCGCGCGCCAGTTCGTCGAAGGCCGGCCAGGCGGGGGCGCTCATGGGAACGAACCGCTGCTCGACCAGGCGTTGCCAGCCCAAGGGAGCGCCTGGCCTGACGCGGCCGAAGCGGATGATGTCGCCGGTCGTCGGCGAGGCGGCGGTCCACCAGCCGCCCGGGTCCAGTTTCCTGTCATGGATCGCCGTCACGTCGACGATACCAGCGCGCCGGGACGAGGCCGGATCCGGCGACAGGGCCAGCACCAGGTGGTCCTGGTAGGTGGAGAGCAGGGCCACGCCGGCCTTGGGCACGGGCCGGACATCCACGATCCTGTCATCTTGCCGCCAGCGCAGCGGGGGAAGGCGGCCGGCCCTGCGCCAGGCGCCGTCGGTGTAGCGAACCGCCAGGGCGCCGTCGTCGCCCTCGAACAGCGCCGCGCCGAGGCCCGGCAGGTCATGGATGTCGATCACCCGGGCGACGCCCGCGGCCGTCAGGCTGGCCTGTTCGGACCAGGGCGTGACCGCGTCGCCGCGGACCTGACGGACGCGCCCCTGGCGCAGCACCAGGGTCAGGTCGGCGTCCTCGATCCGGCGGATGACGGGGCCGCCTGGCAAGACCTGGTCGCCAAGCTTGCCGATCGGCGCGAAGGCGGTCGCGCCGGCCTTGCGGGCCAGGACCACGTCGCCGCGCATGCCGACCACGCGGTCCAGGGCGGGCTCGTGGACCATCTCGAGGTCGAACAGGTCCCTGGGTGTCGGTCCGGGATAGGGGACGTAAGAGCCCCGGGCGTCGATCGTCCATTCCCCGCCGCGATTGTAGGGACGGATCCAGGGCTCGTCCGAGCCGGGGATCATGCGCACATTGGCGACCATGCGGTGGACCGCGTCGATGTCGGCCTTGGTCGGGCGGCCGTCCGCCACGGGCATGGCGCAGAAGCGGTCGGACCAGGCGTCCGCTGGCCGCGCCGGGGCGAGCGACGGAATCTCGGGCTCGGGGGGCGGGGTCTTCGCCTCGGGAGTGCAGGCCCCAAGGCCCAGCAGCGTCGCCAGCAGCGCCCATCGGTTCATCGCCGCTCAGGCCTCCGCTTCCCAGACCGCCAGCGCCCCCAGCTGGCGCAGGCGCGTGAACAGGCGCTTGAGGTTGGCGTGGTTGGCCTGCGCCATGGCGACCAGGCGGGGCGGCGCGTCAGGCGGCGCGGCGGCGACCCAGCCATCGGCCCGACGCAGGCAGAAGCCCTGCGCCTCCAGCCCGTTGAGGTGGCGGCGGACGGTTTCGGCCGGCACGCGCAGCGAGCGGGCCAGGCCCGCCGTTCGGGCGGCCTGCCCGGTCGTGGCCGGATCGCGGGCCCAGGCCGGCAGGTCTTCGGCCGCCAGCGCCTCGATATTGGCCACCACCAGTTCCAGCAGCACGCGGCTGGCGATCAGGGCCCCGGTCAGCGCGATCAGGTCGTTGCAGGCGCGCAGCACGTACTCCGACAGCGCCCAGTTCAAGGCCCGCAGGGGCGGGGGTCCGGCTCCGGCCGGCGCCGACTCGTCCGTCGCCAGGGCGCCGATCGCCTTCAGATCGTGATGAAAGCGGCGGGCCCGATCGCTGCGGGCCTGCATCTGGACGCGGTAGGCGTCGGTGGTCACCGCGCCGTTGGGGACAACCACGCCCTGCGGCCCGACCACGCACAGGCCCTCGCGCGCCAGCCGCAGCACCCGCCGGCGCACGGTCTCGAACGGCAGGACCAGCGACTGGGCTACGGCGTTGACGCTGACCGGCCGCCGCAGGTCGTCGGGCGCCGACTCCGCCGCCCCGCCATAGACGGCCATCAGCGCGGGGTCGCGCATCACCGTGGCCATGTTGGCGTCCAGCGCGGCGGTCAGGATCCAGGCGTCGAGCAGGTCGTGGTCGCCGCGGGTGATCTCGATGGTGTCGCGCACATAGACCAGCGAGGCGCGGACTTCCTCGCCAAGACGGCGCGCCGGCGCGGGTGCGGAGGGGCGGGATGTCGCCGGCGGGTCAAGCATCGCTGGAACAGAGCAAGCGCGAGGGCCGGGCGCAAGACCGCGGAACGCTCAGAATGAGTAGCGAGACGAGTATTTTTCTCCCGCGCGCGCCGCTTACAGTCCGCGCCGTCCGATTGCGGCCGTTCTCGGGGGAGGGCGGGCCGCGAACCGTTCGTGATCCGGCTGGGGGGCTGGAGCCGACGGGGGAGCGGGAAGCGTGCGGGGGCGCGCCTCCCGCTCCTGGGATCTTCCTTGGAAAATCGATCAGCGTCGCCGCGCCGCCAGCGCCCAGGCCGTCACCGCGATCGACGCGCCCAGCGCCGCGGCGCCGATCCAGTCCCAGATCCCGTCGTCGAGCAGGGCGGCCACGAGGCCAAAAAGGCTGAGCGCCGCCACCACGGCGGGAACGCGGAACACCTGCCATAGCGAAAGATGCGGGCGGCTCATCGCACGCTTCCACGCTTGACCAGCCACAGATAGACGCCCGAGCCCAGGATCACGATGGTGGCCAGGTCGAGCAGCGCCCACAGGATCTTCAGCGGCAGGCCGCCGTAGTCGCCGAAGTGCAGCGGCTGCGACAGCGACAGGGTCTTCACGTACCAGGGCGTGGGGGCCACGGCCGACAGCTGGCCGGTGCGGGCGTCGATCAGGGCCGGGGTGGTCAGGTGCGCCGTCAGCGGCGTGTCGCCGTGGAAGAACACCGCGTAGTGGTGGTCGGTCGAGTAGCTGCTGCCGGGGAAGGCCACGAACTGCAGCTGCTTGCCCGGCAGGGCCAGCTTGGCGCGCTCGACCGCGGCCGCCAGGGAGCTGCGCTCGTTCGAGGGCGCGGGCTTGTCGTAGGCCTGCGTCAGCTCCTTCAGCGCCGTGTCCTTCCAGTAGGCGATGATCGGCGTGGCCAGGGTGTTGACGACGCCGGTGACGCCCACGACCAGCACCCAGGCCAGGGTCACCGCGCCCAGCAGGTTGTGATAGTCGAGCCAGCGGGTGCGGGCGGCCTTGCGGGCCCGCACCGTGCCGAACGGGAGCTTGCGCATGAACGGGGCGTAGAGAACGACGCCCGAGACCAGCGCGGCCACCAGCAAGAGCCCCATGGCCCCCAGGAACAGCATGCCCGCCAGGCCCAGAAACATGTCGGTGTGCAGCTGGAGCAGGAACTCCATCACCGGATGGCCGGCGACCGAGGGCGCCGGATCGCCGCTGGTCTGGTCGATCGGCTGGAAGCTGTAGCCCGCCTTGCCCGGCTTGACGGTGGTGACGTTCACCACCGGCCGTTCGACGTCGAAGCTCATGAAGGCGGCGACCTCGCCCGGCTTGCGCGCGAGCGCCGTCTCCAGCACCTGGTCGAGGCTGAGCCTGGGGCCGTCCGGGTGGGCCGGCGTCCAGGCCTGGTGCATCGCGACCTCCTCGATCTCGTGGGTGAACACGAGCGGCAGGCCGGTGACGCACAGCATCAGCAGGAACAGGGTCGAGACCAGGCTCGACCACTTGTGGACCCACGACCAGGCGCGGAGCGTCGACGACTTCATCGGGGTCTTAGAAGTCCGTGGTGACCGACAGGCGCAGGGTGCGCGGGGCGCCCAGCGTCAGGTAGTTGGCGCCCGGATAGCCGCCGACGGCCACCCACTGGTTCTTGTCGGCCAGATTCTCGATGCGGGCCCGCAGGGTGATCGGACGGTCGCCGGCCTCGAAGGCATAGCGCGCGCCGATGTCGAAGCGGGTCCACGAGCCGAGCTTGACCGTGTTGGTCGCGTTGGCGGCCTGCGAGCCGGTGTAGACCGCGCGGCCCTCCAGGGTCAGGCCCTCGAGCGCGGCGAGGTCGTACTCGACATTGAGGTTGGTCTGGAACTCCGGCACGCCGATCGGGGCCTTGCCCTCCAGCGAGGCGTCGAGGGCGCGCTCGACCTTGGCGTCCAGCCAGGTCGCGCCGCCGATCAGGCGCAGGCCCGGCGTCAGCTCGCCGTAGGCGGTCAGTTCGACGCCCTGGTTCTTCTGCTCGCCGCCGGCGCTGTAGATGCGGCTGGCGGTGTCGAAATACTCGCTGGGCTGGGTGGTGCGGAACAGGCTGACCGTACCGCCGAAGGAGCCGGCGTCGTACTTGGCGCCCAGCTCGGTCTGTTCGCCGCGGAACGGCGACAGGATCTCGCCGGCGTTGGCCACGGCCACGCCGTTGACCGCGCCAGGGGCCGTCTTGCCGGGGATCAGGGCCTGCGCGTAGTTGGCGTAGAGCGAAACCTGGCCGGTCGGCTTGTAGACCACGGCCACCGCCGGAGTGGTGGCGTCGCCGTCATAGGCGCCGCTGCGCGCGCCGGTGTTGTAGTCGTACGAGCGGGTCTCGATCTCCTGGTAGCGCACGCCGGCGGTGACCAGCAGGCGCTCGTCCAGGAACGACAGGGTGTCGGCGATCGCGACGCTGCGGGTCTTGGAGCGCTCGGTGACGTTCGGGTCCGACAGCGAGCCGCCGATGAAGAAGTCGGCCGCCGGCTTGGCCACCTGCACCGGCGTATAGAGGCTGCTGGTGAAGCCCGCGAAGCTGGAGAAGGCGTAGGCGTTGCGCGACTTCAGGTTCACCTGGGCGATCGAGGCGACGAGGCTGTGGCCCACCGAGCCGGTCTCGAACCTGGCGCGCAGGCCCGCGTCCGCCGAGACGATGGTGTCCTTGCGGACGTTGTCGAAGCGATAGGCGCTGATCGTGCCGTCCGCCTGGGCGGTGGGGTTGGCCAGGACGTTGTCTTCCTTGCCCTTGCGGCCGCCGATCGCGGCCCAGGCGCTGACGCCGTCGGTCAGGTCGAACTCGCCGCGGGCCGCGCCGAACAGCTGGCGTTCGTCGGTATAGGTCCAGTCCTGGGCGAAGTTCTTGCCGGCCGAAGGGGCCTTGGGGATGGCGCCGGCCGGGGTGACGGTCGGGCGCGGGGCGTCGATGTGGTGGTCCTGCCAGCCGAGGTCGGCCGAGAAGCGGGCGCGCTCGCCGCGGCGGTCCAGGCCCAGGCCGATGACCTTCAGGTCGCGGTCCTGGCCGTCGATATTGGTCTCGCCGCCGTGCAGGCCCAGGTTCAGGCGCGCGCCGTAGGCGTCGTCCTGGCCGAAGCGGCGGGCCACGTCGGCGGTGGCGTAGAGCTGCTCGCCGCCGTCCCAGCCGGCGGTGACGCGGGTCAGCGGCGCACTGCCGGCCCGCTTGGGTACGAGGTTGAAGGCGCCGCCGACGCCGCTGCCGCCCGGGGCCGCGCCGTTCAGGAAGGCGTTGGCGCCGCGGAACACGTCGACGCGCTCGACCAGCTCGGCGGCCACGAACTGCCGGGGCAGCACGCCGTAGAGGCCGTTATAGGTCATGTCGTCGGAGTAAACGGGGAAGCCGCGCACCACGTACAGCTCCTGGAAGTTGCCGAAGCCCTTGGTGACGCGCACCGTCGGGTCGTTCTGCAGCACGTCGCCGATGCTGATGGCCTGCTGGTTGCGGATCAGCTCCTCGGTGTAGCTGGTCACCGAGAACGGTGTGTCCATGGTGTCGAGCGCGCCGAGCAGGCCCACCCGCGCGCCCTTGGCGACCTGGCCGCCGGCATAGGCGGGCGGCAGGCGCACCTGCGAGCCGGTGACGATCACTTCCTCGACGGCCGTGGCGTCGGCGTCCTGCGCCAGGACGGGGCTCGCGGCCAGGGGAGCGAGCAGGGCGGTGGACAGCAGCAGGGCGAGGCGGGGCGACACGGGACTTCTCCGACAGGTGAGAATGCGTCGCGATAGAGGGAAAGTGCTGAGGCTGCAATGTCTGAGCGCGTTAGGCGGGGATTCAAAATTTATATACTTTTGATTGCGTCCGCTCTCGTGCTTTGCTGGTCGAACTCGGTTAGGTCGGGCGTAGCTTCAACGGCATGGGCCGCATTCAATCGTTTCAAGAAACGCGTTTCGCACGATCCTTCACCTTAACATCTCCTAGATTTTTGTTGATCGTTATGCTTATGCTTCTTCTTGCAAGATGCGATACTTTTTCTGGATCTGGATCAGATCCCGCTACGCAATGTGAATCTGCGACTTGATGAATCCAGACCCTTCCTTTTACAATTTCTAAATTGCCTAGATCCTCGCCGGATATTGGGTCGATTACCCTCTGTCCGACCTCGTAGATTAGATACGAATATCCAGTTTCTACGCCGTCTGATTTTCCGGCGTTAAGTACGACTTGGTAGTCGTTCAGAACCATGGCCACGTAAAGGTCATTGATATTTTTTGTCATTGGCCGTTACTCTTTTATGATGATTCCTGGTCGCAGAAATACGCGACCGCGAACGCCGTCATTGTTTTCTGACAGTTTCAAAGCAATTTCTGTATTGATATCCGGATCGTAAGATATTTCCATAAGGGATCGCTTATCGGCTTGAACATTGGTTACTATGCATGTTCCGAGTAGCAATTCGTGATTTCCATCTTTATAGTATGCTCTTGCGGCCATGTCGAAGCCTATATGGTCATTTGGTTCTGTTAATAGGCTTCGCCCTGAGTTCAGTACTTGATCAATTTTTATTGAAACGACTGGTTTGCTATCGCGTTGTGAAAGGTGCCAGAGCAGCGATATAATAAGAGAAATCAAAATGGCCGAAATCGCCCCGGTTATCCAGACGCTAACCTGCCACTCCGCGGGGACAAATCTTGTCGCGTAGCCATAAATCCCTCCGGTCAGGCCGAAGGGCCAGGCAAATTCCTTTATTACTCCAACTATTTTTTTGAGCACGCGCCACCCCTAGGTTGTGAAGCGCTAGCTTAAATTTGCTTCTCCGTAAACGTATAAAGCGGCAACTACGGAGTGTGTGGCGTTAGTATCCGGCCCTTCTAAAAGCCCTACGGCCGCCGCCAACCGGTCGGTCGGCCCACGCCCGCGGCGTCGATGCGGGCGACAGCCTCGGCCAGGGGCTCGATCGCCACGGCCATGTGGTGGGCGTTGGCGTGGACGATGGTGTCGCGGTCCAGCAGGATCGCCACGTGACCCTTCCAGAACACCAGGTCGCCACGCCGACGGTCGGCCTCGTCGATGGGCTGGAAGAACGAGAACTGCATGTCGGTGTCGCGCGGGACGGCCTGGCCCGTGGCGGCCAGCGCCTGCTGCACCAGCCCCGAACAGTCCAGGCCCAGGCTCTCGCGCCCGCCCCACTGATAGGGCGCGCCCAGGAAGCCCTGGGCGACCTCGGCCGGGTCGACCGCGCTGGCCAGGCCGATCGGCGCCAGGTGGGCCTCGATAAACCAGCCCGTGCCCGCGCCCTTGGCGAAGCGGCCTTCGCGGGCCTCCACCGTGACCAGCGCGCCCAGGGAATAGAGGCCTTCGGGGCGCGACTTGATGTTGGGCTCGCTGAACGCATAGGTCCGCAGGACCGCCACCTGGTGGGTCGCCGGCTCGCCCAGGGGGGCCAGATCGGCCTGCGCGACCCAGCCCACATAGCCGTCGCGCGCGCCCTGGCCCCAGGCGAAGCCGTCCTTGACGTCGAGCACGGAAAAGCGCTCGCCGAACAGCAGCTGGGTCCATTGCTCGGCGTCGGCGTCCGGGGCCTTGCGCAGGGCGGCGGCCGGTACCGCGACCTGCCAGGCCTTGGGCGCGTCGTAGCGCTCTGCGGCCACCACGCCCTGCAGGGCGGCGTCGGCGAGGTCGGGGCGGGCCAGGGTCAGGCGCGGATCCATCAGGCGAACCTGCTCTTCAGCATCGCGTAGAGGCCGCGGATGGCCTGGGCCTCGCCGCCGCTGGGACGACCGGGCGCGCCCTTGGGGTTCCAGGCGAAGATGTCCAGGTGCACCCACGCGCCCGTGGTCGGGGCGAAGCGTTGCAGGAACAGGGCTGCGGTCACAGAGCCGGCCTGGGCCCAGCCGTCGGGATCGTTCTTCAGGTCGGCGATGTCGCTTTCCAGCGCCTCGCGATAGCCGTCCCACAGCGGCATGCGCCAGACGGGGTCGGAGGCCTTGCGGGCCCCGGCCTCGATCTCGCCGGCCAGGGCGTCGTCGGGGGTGTAGAACGGGATCACCTGCGGGCCCAGCGCGATGCGCGCAGCCCCGGTCAGGGTGGCCAGGTCGATGGTCAGGGCCGGCGACAGTTCGGCCGCCCGGGTCAGGGCGTCGGCCAGGATCAGGCGACCCTCTGCGTCGGTGTTGCCGACCTCGATGGAGAGGCCCGCGCGGCTGTCGAGCACGTCGCCCGGACGCATGGCGTCGCCGGCGATGGCGTTCTCGACCACCGGGACCAGTACGACCAGGCGCACCGGCAGCTTGGCGGCCATGACCATGCGCGCCAGCGCCAGGGCGTGGGCGGCGCCGCCCATGTCCTTCTTCATCAGCCGCATGCCGGCCGAGGGCTTGATGTCCAGGCCCCCGGTGTCGAACACCACGCCCTTGCCGACGATAGCGACGACGGGGTTCTTCTCGTCGCCCCACTGGATCTCGAGCATGCGCGGCGCACGTTCGGGCACGGCGGCGCGGCCCACGGCGTGGACGGCCGGATAGTTCTGTTCCAGCAGGTCGTCGCCGACGATCGCCGAGAAGCCGGCGCCGAACTGCTCGGCGATCTCGCGGGCGATGGTCTCGATCTGGCGGGGACCCATGGCGTTGGCCGGGCTGTTGACCATGTCGCGGGCCAGGGCGCAGGCGTGGGCGATCGCCTGGACCTCGGCGACGTCGACGCCGTCCGGCGCGACAAGGCGTCGCGCTCCGTCGGCGCCCCGGGCCTTGAAGCGGTCGAAGCGATAGGTCCCCAGGGCGAAGGCCAGGGCGATCTGGGCCGGGTCCAGGCCCTCAGGCGCGGCGTGCAGGCGATAGTCGCCGGCCGGCAGCTTGGCCGGCAGGGCGCGGAAGGCCATGGCGTCGGCCCTGCCCCCCTTAATCCGTTGTCCGAGGCCGAAAAGCACGCGGTCCAGCGCGCCTTCGGGGGTGGGCACGGCCACGGTCTGGCCGGCCTTGGCCGAGAAGTCCGACAGCTGGGCGAAGCCGCGCACGAAGCTGGGCCGCGCGTCCAGGAACGCCGCCAGCTCGTCTTCCCAGAGGGCGTGCACCGGGATCACGGGACCATCGGCGGCGCCGCGCGAGGAGGCGGTGATCAGGGGTTCGGTCATGGGCCGGGGCCTTCGCGAATTTATGCTTAACGATTCCTTGAGGGGGCCGCGCGATGCTCGGCCGACCTTCCGGAGACATGCCTTCCATGTGTCGCAAGCCCGCCCTGCTCGCAACCGTCCTGACGCCCATTCTTCTGCTGAGCGGTCCGGCCCTGGCCGCCGACAAGGGCGACAAGGCGGGCAAGACCCCTGTCAGCGCCCCTGTCAGCGCGCCGGTCGCCGCCCAGCCGGCCGCGCCGCGCAAGGCCGGCGCCGCCGAGCGCGCCGAGGCCGCCCGCATGGACCCGCTGGCCCGCGCCGCCTTCTGGAGCGGTGAATTCGAGGCCGACCCGCGCGACGCCGAGGCGGGGGTTGGACTGTCCCAGGCCCTGCGCGCCCTGGGCCGCTATGAGGACGCCGCCGCCGCCGCCGGCCGCGTGCTGGTTTCGCATCCCAACAATATCGACGCCCTGCTGGAGTCGGCGCGCGTGCAGCTCGCCCGCGGCGAGGGCTTCTTCGCCATCGAGCCGGCCAGGACCGCCGCGGCCGCCGCGCCGAAGGACTGGCGTCCGCAGTCGCTGCTGGGCGTGGCGCTCGAGCAGTCCAAGCGCGACGACGAGGCCCTGGCCGCGCACCGCCAGGCGGTGGCCCTGGCTCCGAACGAGGCCGCCCCGGCCGCCAACCTGGCCATGTACCTGGCCGGACACGGCGATCTCGCCGGCGCCGAGGCCCTGCTGCGCAAGGCCGTGGCCATGCCGTCCTCGACGATCCAGATCCGCCAGAACCTGGCCTTGGTCGTCGGCCTGCAAGGCCGCATCGACGAGGCCGAGCGCATGGCCCGCCAGGACCTGCCGCCGCAGATGGTCGACAACAACCTGGCCTGGCTGCGCGCGGCGTTGGGCCAAGGCTCCGCCACGCGCACCTGGGGCGCGGTCAAGGCCGGCGGCTAGGGCGCCAGCGTCACGCCCACATCCGGCCGGGTCTCGCCATTGACCTGGGCCAGCCAGGCCGCTGCGATCGCCTCGGGGCCCTGCGAGCGCCGGGCGTGCAGCCAGCGCGGGGCGTCGGCGACGAAGCCGGCCCAGGCCTCGCCGTAGCGCTGGTCGAACCCTCCCGGACCCCAGTCCTGCCGCCGCTTGGCGATGCGGTCGGGCGCGAAGAAGAACGCCGGCCTGGGCCCGGGCAGGGCGCCCTGGCGTCCGCCGGCCTCCCAGTGGGCGCCGCCCACCAGCATCGAATAGGCCAGGTCCTCGCCGAAGGTCTCGTGCAGGCTGCGCAGCACGCCCGCGTCGCCGGCGAAGTCAACCGAGACCGCCGGCCGCTCGATCTTCGCGCCCGGCAGGTCGTCATAGGCCAGCACCCGGTCGTAGACGCCCAGGCCCTCGACGAAGGCGCGGCCGCGCGGCGAGGTCAGGCCGACGACCTTGGCCGTCCCGCGTTGCTTCAGCAGGTGGGCCAGGCCGATCGCGGTCTTGGCCGAGGCGCTGGTCAGCACGACGGACGCCGCGCCGAACCCGGCGTGCTCGTCGAGGAAGTCCTCGATCAGGAACGAGGTGATGAACAGCGGCTGCAACAGGGCGCGGTGGTCGTCCTGGCCCTGGTCGTCTTCCACCGCCAGATAGTGGTTGTAGGCGGCCGCCAGCCCCTGGCGATGAGCCGCCGTGTCGACGAGACCCGCGCGGCCGGGCCGCGCCTGCACCGTCAGGTGCGTCGACATCGGCAGGAAGCCGTAGAACCGCCGCCCGACCGCGACCTCGGGATGGGCCGAGGCCTCGACCCTGGCGTGACCCCAGACCGGCACGCGGCCCCAGCCGTCGGGACCGGGAAAGAAGTCCCAGTAGCGCATGGTCTCGCCGAAGGCGGCGTAGGTGACGTTGTTGGCGGTCAACGCGAAGTTCTCGACCGCCAGCCGCACCTGGCCGTCCTCCAGGGGCGGCGGCTCGGTTGCTTCAAAGCGCGTAGTGCGCAGGTCGGACTTGGCGACCAGAAAATCCCAGGCCATGGCCAGCCTCCCTCGTCGATCGACGAGCAGGAGTAGGCGGCCGGCCTTGCTGGAAGTCAAACGATTGTTTGAAACGTCATCTTTCAATGCCGTCATCCCGGCCGGAGGTCCGCGTGGCGGACCGCGGAGCCGGCAACCCAGGGGCAGCCGCATTGAGTCAGCCGCCTCTTGGAGGTGGAGCTCAAGCACCGCGCCCAGTCCCACTGGGCCCCGGATAAGCGCTGCGCGCTTTCCGGGATGACGAGAGTTGGGAGACAGCGTGTCGAAACTACCCCACCGCAAACAGCCGCAGCGCCGCGTACTGTAGAAGCATGATCGTCTTGGCGTCGCGGATGCGACCGTCGTCGATCATCGCCAGAGTCTCATCGATCGTGACCTCGTGGACGGCGATGTCCTCGCCCTCGTCGACCTCGCCACCGCCCGCCGAGACGCGGTCGCCGGGGCCATACTCGCCGACGAAGAAATACAGGCGCTCGGTCACCGAGCCGGGGCTCATGAAGGCGTCGAAGATCTTGCGCACCTTGTCGACGCGAAAGCCGGTCTCTTCCTCGACCTCGGCGCGGATGCGGGTTTCGGGCTCGGCGTCGTCGAGAAGGCCGGCCGGCGCCTCGATCAGCAGGTCGTCGTGGCCGTTGACGAAGGCCGGATAGCGGAACTGCCCGACCAGCACGACGGTGCGACGGGTCGGGTCGTAGAGCAGGATCGTCGCGCCATTGCCCCGGTCGTAGGTCTCGCGCGACTGCCGCTGCCAGGTTCCGTCGGCGCGCAGGTAAGAGAAGGTGGTCTTCTTCAGCGTGTACCAGTCGTCGGACAGCACGGTGACGTCCTCGACGCGGATGCGATCGGCGATGGACATGGCGAAACTCCGTTACAGGCTTCGTGCTCGCGGCCTGGCGGCGAGCCTCAGGCGATCTGCTGCGGCGCCCGCCGGGCCTGCGTCAACCCGATGTTCGCCTCGACGACGAAGCGGCTGCCCTGGCCCAGGGTGCTGTCGACGCTGATCGTCCCGCCCATGGTCTCGACGATCTGGCGGGTGATGCTGAGGCCAAGGCCGGTGCCGCCCGCATGGCGCGAGGCGTCGCCGACCTGCTCGAACGGCCGGAAGATGGCGTCCAGCTGGTCGCCCGCGATGCCGACACCGGTGTCCTCCACCGTGAAGCGAAGGCGCGCCGTCTCGCCGCCCTCGCCCTTCAGGCGCTCGACCCGCAGGGTGACCGAGCCGGCGTCGGTGAACTTCACGGCGTTGCCCAGCAGGTTGATCAGCACCTGCCGCAGCCGCTTGGGATCGGCGACGATCTGGGAAGGGACCTCGCGCGCCAGGGCGACGGCGAAGTCCAGGCCCTTCTCCTCGGCGCGCAGGCGGAACATCTGGTCCAGTTCGGCCAGGCACGCGGCCAGGTCGAAGGCGACCGGCTGCAGGTCGAGCTTGCCGGCCTCGATCTTGGCCAGGTCGAGAATGTCGGTGATCACCGCCAGCAGGTGCTCGCCGCTGGAGCGGATGGCGTCGACGGCCGTGCGCTGCTTGGGGTCGAGGTTCCCGCGGCTGAGCCAGTAGCTGTAGCCGATCACCGCGTTCAGCGGCGTGCGCAGTTCGTGGCTCATGTGGCTGAGGAACTGCGACTTGGCGGCGTTGGCGGTCTCGGCGGCGATGCGGGCGTCGGACAGGGCGAGGGCCTCGTCGGCCTGCCGGCGTTGGCGGGCCTCGAAGTCGCGGCGCATGCCCAGCAGGCGGTGCACGAGGAACGCGCCGATCATCACCAGCCAGACGCCCAGGATGATCAGGTACCACTGCTCGTCCGACAGCTGGACGCCCTCGGCGCGCACCGAGTCCATCGACACCGCCAGCCGGCCGGGCTGGGCCCCGCTGACGGCGACGGCGATCGCGCGCACGTCGGAGAAGGTGGGGGTGACATCCCGGCGCGCCAGGCCGTGGCTGGTCAGCCACCACTGCTCGGGCTCTAGCCGGTCTAGCGGCAGGACGATGGCGTTGGCGCCCGGCGTGACCGAGACCTCCGTCGCCAGCGGCACGTCCAGGTCGCCCAGCCGTCCGCGCAGGGCGGCCGGCGGAGCGGTCTTGACCAGCACCTTCAGGCGATCGGCCTCGCCGCGCCAGTGCAGGCGCAGGGTCAGGGTCTGGAACCGCGAGAAGTCCAGGCCCCGGGCCTTGGAGCCGAGGGCCAGTTGCAGGCCGTAGCCGCAGTAGGGATAGGCGACGCCCGCGCGGATCTCGCACGACCAGGCCATCGGTCGGTCCGGATCGGACGTCACGGTCGAGCGGCCCCCGGTCTCGTCGTCGGCGAAGGCGTAGCCGGCGAACTGGGCCGATCCCGGCGTCAGTTCCAGCGCCTGGCGGGTGAGGGCGCTCTTGCCCAGCACCGCGGCGAAGGTGACCAGCACCAGCAGGAAGATCACCGCCTCGACCTTGAGGTGACGATAGCGCAGCCAGCCGGCGTCGTTCTCGTTCGACGCGGCAGGCCGATCGGCCCGGCGGTCGAGGAAACGGAACGGACGCTGGGGCACGAGGCGCTCCTGAAGGGCCTGCGCGGCCGCGGGAAAAGCGAGGAGCGGCGACCCTACGCGGTCATGTTTGATCGCCGTTTAACGGCGGGCGAAATTTCTTGCCGAACCGTCACGAATTGGCGGGTTTGCGTCTTTGCCGTGTCAATGTGTCGTGGTTCAACCGGGCATGGGGCGCACGACGCCGCCCCGACCCCGTCATGGAGCCGCCGCATGTCCGTCCGTCGTCAGCTTGTCGCCGCCGTCGCCCTGGCGGGCATGATCTCGGGGGCGGCGGTCGCGCCGGCCCGCGCCCAGATCCCGTCGAACCTTCGCGACCTGGTGGGCGCCCGCGCCGCCGGCGGCGAGAGCGAGTTGCAGGCCCGCGGCTACGCGCTGGACCACGTGGACGAGGGCGGCTCGGCCAAGTTCGGCTACTGGCGGCGCGGCGACGAGTGCGTGCAGGTCACCACCCGCGACGGCCGCTACCTGACCATCGTCGAGGCCCGCGACATGTGCCGCAAGAAGAGCTCGGGCTCCGACGCCTCGGCCGTCGTCGCCGGCGTCGCCATCGTCGGCCTGGCGGCGGCCCTGGCGGCTCACAAGAAGAAGCACGACGACGCCGACCGCGACCACGACGCCGAATACGAGCGCGGCTACCAGGCCGCGCTCTACGGCTCCGACTACGACGACCGCCACGAGAGCGAGGGCTATCACGAGGGTTTCCTGGCCGGTCAGTCCGAGCGCGACAATCGCCGCTTCTCCAACTCCCGCTACGTGCGCAACGCGCCGCGCGCGGCCCAGGACGCCTGCTCGCGCCGGGCCGACGAATACCAGAGCCGTCCCTACGGCAGCAGCGTGCCGATCAGCGTCCGCGACCTGGGCCGGGGCGACTGGGAGCTGACCATGGCCACGGGCTCGTACCGCTCGCGCTGCACGGTCTCGGCCGGCGGCCAGGTGCGGGCGATGACCCCCTACTGAGCGGTCACAGCAGCGCGGCCGGCACCAGGATCAGCAGCATGTAGCAGGCGGCGCGCGCCAGGGCGCCGAGGGCCGTCACGGTCGCGGCGCGGCGGCTGATCTCCAGGCGCCTGGACAGCCAGCGGACCTCGGTCAGGACCAGCCAGGCGGTCGCCGCCAGGATGACGGCAAGGCCGGCCGTGGTCCAGGCCGGGCCACCCCGCTGAACCGCCGACAGGCCCAGCGATAGGGCCAGGGACGTCGGCGCGGCCAGATAGCACTGGGCGTAGAACGGCCGGCGCAGGGTCCTGCGCGAGACGGCCACGCCCTGCTTGCGCAGCAGGGTCAGGGTCACGACCAGCGGCGTCAGGCCAAACAGCAGGCACCGGAACATCAGGAGGTTCTGCTGCGAGCCGAAGATCGTCTTGGCCAGCGGCGTGGCGCCCACCGGCTGGGGCGAATGGGTCGCCCAGCCGATGAGGTTGGCGATCACCAGGGTGATGATCAGCAGCACCGGCGGGTTGAGGGCGTCGTCGTAGCGCTGGTCCTCGGGCTGGCCTTCCTCGCGATCGGAATAGGCCATGGCGGTGAGCGGCCGGGTGACGATCCGCAACATGGTGCGCGGGTAGAAGTAGAGCCAGGTCATGGCTTCGAAGAGCAGCTCCTCGAAGCTTCTCAGGATCTTCAGCAGGTCCACGGCGTGCGCCTCGTTCGTCGCTCCATCCGGTGATAGCAGCGGCGTTCGGCGGCTTTCCAGCCTTTCGACCGTCGCGGGCGCATCGGGCGCTATACACGCTTCGCGAAGCCGGGCCTTAATCCCGCGACAGCGGAGCTTCGAGCATGGCCACCCGGCGCGACTTTCCCTACTACCGTGGCGAGCCGGTCGCCTTGTCGGGCCTCGGCTGGACGCTGGCCCTGGGCGGCTGCGTCGCCGGCTTCCTGGCCCTGATCCTGATCCCCCGCGGCGAGGCGGGCCAGGCGCCGGGCCTCATCGGCCCCTTGCTCTTCGTGACCCTGCCCCTGGTCGGCCTGGCGCTGGCGGCGGGCAGGGGATGGACGGCGCTGTTTCCGCGACCCACCGGTCGCGACCTGCTGCTGGGCCTGGCGTTCATGCCGCTGGCGCTGCTGGTCTCCGGCGTCGTGGCGTTCTTCTATGGCAAGGGAGGGCTGGCGCAGGCCAATCCCGTCGCCGGGATCCTGCTTCACCTTAAGCCCATGGAGCGGGCGGTGTTCATCGCCGGGACCGCGCCGCAGCTGCTGGGCGAGGAACTGGTGACCGTCCTGCCCTTCCTGGCGATGCTGACCCTGTGCCATCGGCGGCTGGCCCTGCCGCGAGGCGTGGCGATCATCGTCGCCTGGATCGCCTCGGCGATGATCTTCGGCGCCCTGCACCTGTCCACCTACGGCTGGAACCTCGTCCAGGTGCTGCTGGTGATCGGGATCGCGCGGCTGGTGCTGACGATTCCCTATCTGCTGACCAGGAGCGTCTGGGCCTCGTTCACGGCGCACATCTGCCTGGACTGGTCGATCTTCGCGCTCGTGCTATTGCAGGCCGCGCGGACCTGAGTGGCCCAAGCCCTTGGCCTGACTCAGCTTCCGGCGCTTTTGCGCGGTTGACATCGTCCGGCTCGTCGCTTATCCACCGCCCCTCACTCGCGGGGCCGACCGGTTTCCGCGTCAACGCTATTAGTTTCGGAGCCACGTCGTGAAGCGGACATTCCAGCCGTCGAAGCTCGTGCGAGCCCGCCGTCATGGCTACCGCGCCCGCATGGCCACCAAGAACGGCCAAAAGATCGTCGCGCGTCGCCGCGCCAAGGGCCGTAAGCGCCTGACGGCCTAAGAGCGGGTTTCCCGCTCTTCTTTCCTGCCTCCGGCAGGATCGTACGACATGACAAAAGCCGCCCCTTCCCAGAACCAGGCCTCCAGCCTGCGCCGGAAAGGGCGGCTTTTTTCATGACCGATTCCCAAGTCTCGGCCGCCGCCCCGCAGAAGGGGCCGAAGATCGAGCGCCTCAAGGTGCGCGCCGACTTCCTCAAGGCCGCCAAGGCGCCCTCCCTGTCGCGCGGCGCCGTCTTCATGCAGCTGCGCCCGCGGGCCGACGAGGACGCCCTGATCCGGGTCGGCTTCACCGCTTCGAAGAAGGTCGGCGGCTCGGTGGAGCGCAATCGCGCCAAAAGACGCCTTCGAGAGGCGGCCCGGCTGCTTCTACCCCTTCATGGACGCCCCGGTTGCGACTATGTGTTCATCGCTCGCGGCGGCACGCGCTCGCGGCCGTGGGGGCGTTTGCTTGACGATGTAAAAGCCGCGCTGATAAGCCTCGCGGCCGAAATCGACCGCGGGGGCAAGCCTGCCCAATCTGGGGCTGCCGCTCCCGCGCCCGCCTCACCCTCTTCGCACGCGCAAGCGCCCGAACCCTCCGATCCCGGTTAAGTCTCAATGCAGAACGACAACAAGAACACGCTGGTCTTCATCGTCAGCGCGTTGGCGATCCTGATCGGCTACCAATTCTTCGTGCTGGGCCCGAACCAGAAGAAGCAGGAAGCCGCCGCCCGCGCCAAGAAGGCCGCCGAGGCTCAGGCCGCGGCCGCCAATCCGGGCATGGCCATCGGACCGGACGGCAAGCCGCAGCCGATCAAGCTGTCGCGCGAAGCGGCCAAGGCCGCCAGCCCGCGCATTCCGATCGACACGCCCACCCTGTCGGGTTCGGTCTCGCTGAAGAGCGGCAGCGTCGACGACCTGCTGCTCAAGCGCTATCGCCAGACCACCGACAAGGCCTCGCCGCCGGTCGAGCTGCTGCGCCCCGCCGGCGCGGAGAACGCCTTCTTCACGCTGTTCGGCTGGAGCGGCCAGAACATCGGCGCCATGCCGGGCCAGGACACGGTGTGGACCGCCGCGCCGGGCCAGACCCTGCGTCCGGGCTCGCCCGTCACCCTGACCTATGACAACGGCGCTGGCCTGGTGTTCAACCGCACCATCGCGGTCGACGCCGACGCCATGTTCACCGTCACCGACAGCGTCCGCAACAACGGCGGCCAGCCGGTCTCGATCACGCCCTACGCCTCGGTGCGCCGCTGGGGCGTCCCGGCCGACCTCGGCAAGAACCACATCGTCCACGAAGGGGCGATCGGCATGCTGGGCGAGAAGGACTACAAGCTCGAGCAGTCCAAGTACCAGAAGTGGAAGAAGGACAAGCCGCAGCAGACCATCACCTCGGTCGGCGGCTGGACCGGCATCACCGACAAGTACTGGCTGACGGCCCTGATCCCGACCCAGAACGAGCGCATCAACGCCCAGTACAACGTCACGCCCGTCGGCGGCGTGGACGTCTACGAAGCCAACTTCGCCGCCGTCGCCAAGACCGTGAACCCGGGCCAGGCCGTCACCGAGACGACCCGCCTGTTCGCCGGCGCCAAGACCGTGCCGCTGCTGCGCAAGTACGAGTACGGCGACGGCCAGGCCCCGGCCTGGTGGCAGTTCTGGGACAAGAAGGCCCAGGCCATCCCGCGCTTCGAGTGGGCCGTGGACTGGGGCATGTTCGCCCTGATCACCCGCCCGATCTTCAACGTGCTGGAGGTCTTCTACAAGCTGGTCGGCAACTTCGGCATCGCCATCATGCTGCTGACCGTGACCCTGAAGCTCATCCTCTATCCGCTGGCGGACAAGAGCTACGAGTCGATGGCGAAAATGAAGAAGGTCGCTCCCGAGGTCGAGAAGCTGCGCGCCAAGCACAAGGAAGACCCTGCCAAGCAGCAGCAGGAGATGATGGCGCTGTACGCCAAGGAGAAGATCAACCCGTTCATGGGCTGCGTGCCCATGCTGATCCAGATCCCGGTGTTCTACTCGCTCTACAAGGTGCTGACGGTCACCATCGAAATGCGGCACGCGCCGTTCTTCGGCTGGATCCAGGACCTGTCGGCGCCGGATCCGACCACCATCTTCAACCTGTTCGGCCTGATTCCGTGGGATCCGGGCATGCTGCCCTTCGTCGGCGCGATGATCGCCCACCTGGGCGTGTGGCCGCTGCTCTACGGCTTCACCATGTGGCTGACCACGGCGATGAACCCGCCGGCCGGCGACCCGATGCAGCAGAAGATCTTCCAGCTGTTCCCGATCATCTTCACCTTCACGCTGTCGGGCTTCGCCGTCGGCCTGGTGATCTACTGGTGCTGGAGCAACGTGCTGACGATCATCCAGCAGTACATCATCATGCGCCGCTACAAGGTCGAGAACCCGATCGACAAGATCATCGGCCGGCTGACCGGCAAGTCCGCGACGGCGACCTGATGACCGATCCGATCGAACCGCTCTACTCCGACGAGGAGATCGAGGCGGCCCGGGTGCTGTTCGCCCAGCCGGTCTCGTTCATGATGGGGGCCGTCCGCATGGACGGCCTGCCGCCCGCCGATCTGCCGGAAGTGGCCTTCGCCGGCCGCTCCAACGTCGGCAAGTCGAGCCTGATCAACGGCCTCGTCGGCCAGAAGTACCTGGCCCGCGCCTCCAACGAGCCGGGCCGCACGCGCGAGCTGAACTTCTTCCTGCTGGCCGAGCAGCTGCGGCTGGTCGACCTGCCGGGCTACGGCTTCGCGCGCGTCTCGCGCACGACGGCCAGCAAGTTCCAGGACCTGGGTCGCCAGTTCCTGCGCGGCCGCCCGAACCTCAAGCGGGTCTATCTGCTGATCGACGCGCGCCACGGCCTCAAGAAGGTCGACGCCGAGGCCATGGACGCCCTCGACATCTCGGCGGTGTCCTACCAGATCGTCCTGACCAAGGCCGACAAGATCAAGCCGCCCGAGGTCGACAAGGTCGTGGCCGAGACGCTGAAGGCCATCGCCAAGCGTCCGGCCGCCTTCCCGCGGGTGATCGCCACCTCGTCGGAAAAGGGCCTGGGCCTGCCGGAACTGCGCGCCGAGATCGCCCGGACCTGCCTGAGCTAGCATCCTTCTCCCCTTGCGGGAGAAGGTGTCGGCGGCAGCCGACGGATGAGGGGTCTCTCAGAAATCAGACGCCGCGATAGCCGATCAGCTGTTGCGGCGTTTTGCGTTTGCACGACCCCTCACCCGACCCCGCAAGGGGAGAGGGTTAGGGTAATCCGTGCACGGATCATCCGCTTACCTACATAAAACCGCAATAAAACTGTCGTCGAAACTTCTCTGGCTCAGAAGTTGTGGCGAAACTATGCCCTCCCCCGACAAGAACACCCGTGTTCTCCAGGTGTCGGGCCTGGGCGCGGAGTGTCCGTGGGGATATTCCGATGAAGAAGACCGCTCTGCTGGCGCTGTGCGCCATCGCTCCGCTGGCGCTCGCCGCCCAGGCCGCGGCCGCCGACCTGGCCGACGCCCCCATCGCCACCGCCGCCGAAGAACCGGTCACTGCTTCCGAAGTGGTCGTCCAGGCCGGCATCGCCTATCGCAACCGCACCGAGGAGACCGCTCCGGTCCTCGAATACGGCCTCGACTACTTCCAGCGCTTCGAGCCGCTGAGCGCCGGCGACGCCCTCAAGCGCGTGCCGTCGGTGGCCTTCCTGTCGGACGTGCTGGAATCTGACGGCGTGCGCCTGCGCGGCCTCGACCCGGCCTACACCCAGATCCTGATCAACGGCGAGAAGGTTCCGGGCGCCGGTTCGGGCTCGGGCGCGTTCGGCGCCGGCGCCGACGGCTCGTTCTTCGTCGACCGCATCCCCGCCGAACTGATCGAGCGCATCGAAATCGTCCGCAGCGCCAGCGCCAACCGCAGCGGCGACGCCGTCGCCGGCGCCATCAACATCGTGCTGCGCGACGCCTACGCCCTGGACGGCGGCTTCGTCCGCGCCGGCGCGATGATGTTTGACGACAAGCGTATCCGCGAGACGGTCGGCGGCGTTTGGGGCGGCCAGGTCGGCCCCGGCCGCCTGCTGGTCGGCGCCAATCTGCAGGGCCGCCGCAATCCCAAGCTCAAGACCAGCCTGCGCTACGACGAGCCGAACGGCACGCTCGACAACAGCGAAGTCCAGACCGACACCCGCAACGGCACCGACTATTCGTTCAACGCCAGCTACCAGGTTCCGGTGGCCGGCGGCGACCTGTCGCTGGCCGGCTTCTTCGTCCGCACCGACCGCACGCAGGACGAGGACTCGATCGAGTACGCCAAGGACATCCGCACCAACGCCAACATCCAGACGATCAACAACAACGACGTCCAGATCGACCAGGACAGCTGGTCGCTGACCGGCAAGTACAAGCGCGACATGCTGGGCGGCCGCACCTCGGTGAAGCTCGGCTACGCCGGCTTCAAGGGCAAGGAAGACGAGTTCGAGGACGAGATCGAGTACCTGCGCGACGCGATCCCGTTCCCGGACGGCGACCGCATCACCCGCGACAAGTCGCGCCGCGAGATCGACGACACCGAAGTCTCGGCCAAGCTCGAGCACGAGCGTGACCTGTCGTTCGGCGCCGAACTCGAGTTCGGCCTGCAATACGAGAAGAAGGAACGCGACACCTACTTCACCGAGGTTCCGCGCAACCGCTACAACCTGCCCCAGGCCAACCCGCCCGCCTTCGGCGCCTACGCCCCGATCGCCGGCGGCGACTCGACCTTCGAGCAGACCCGCCTTGACCCCTACGTGATGCTGTCGGGCAAGTCCGGCGCGCTGAAGTGGGAAGCCGGCCTGCGCTACGAGACCACCGACGTCTCGATCGAGGACCGCACCGCGGGCGAGAGCTACGACACCGACTACAAGATCCTGCTGCCGTCGGCCTCGGTGCGCTACAACCTGACGGCCAGCGACCAGTTCTACGCCGCCACGGCCCGCACGGTCCGTCGTCCGAGCTTCGAGTACCTGTCGCCGGCGACCCTGGAAGCCGAACTGGGCGACAACGACTTCATCGGCGTGCCCACCCTGAAGCCGGAAACGGCCTGGGGCCTGGACGTCGGCTACGAGCGCCGCCTGGGCCGCGCGGGCGTCGCCGGCGTCAATCTCTTCTACCGCAAGGTCAACGACCTGCTGGAGCTCTACAACACGGGCGCCGAAGGCAGCGAAGGCGACGGCACCTTCGTCTACTCGGCGCGCAACGCCGGCGACGGCAAGGTCTGGGGCATCGAGTTCGACCTCTCGACCCCGCTGACCGTCATCGGCCTCGAGAACACCGGCGTGTTCCTGAACTACTCGTGGCTGGACAGCGACATCGACGACGAGTTCGGCTCGCGCAAGTTCAACAGCCAGTCGGACTACGTGCTGAACGTCGGCTTCATCCAGGACCTGCCGACCTGGGGCGCCTCGTTCGGCGTGACCTACCGCAAGCAGGGCGAGGCCTACAGCCGCGTCGTCGGCGAGGAAGTCACCACTACCTACGGCGGCGACCTGGAGATGTTCGTCGAGAAGCGCATCGGCAAGGACATCACCATCCGCCTGACCGGCTCGAACCTGCTGGACGCCTCCAAGAAGGAGAGCTTCAACAAGTTCACCACCATCGAGGACCAGGTCGACCGCAGCTTCGACGAGTACGAACTCGAGCGCGAGCAGGCCGGCCCGGTGTTCCAGCTGATCGCCCGCATGGCGTTCTGATCGGAAGCCTTCCGGTTCGAATGAAGAAGGCGGCGTCCGAAAGGGCGCCGCCTTTTTCTTTGTTCCTCCCCCGTGAAGCGGGGGAGGGGGGCCACGAAGTGGTGGAGGGGGCGAGACCGGGCTCAGAGGAGGCGGTCGCCCCCTCCGTCACGCTGCGTATCCGCAGCGCGCCACCTCCCCCGCTGAAGCGAGGGAGGAGTAGGAGGATCGTTCAAGCCGCGCGGCCGTTGCCCTCGTCGGTCATGAAACCCATCAGCACGTCGATGCGCTTGACCAGCTCGGCGCGGGCCATGGCGCCGGTGACCTCGACCTGGGTCATGGCGCTGAGCGCGTTGGCGGCTTCGATCAGGCGCGGTTCCTTCACCGCCTCGCCGACGGCGCGCAGTTCGGCGGCCTGGGCGGCCAGGGCGCGGCGGGCCTGGGCCGGATCGCTGTCCAGCGACTGGGCGGCGGACTTGACGATGCGCAGGGCCTGGGAGAGGCGGGCGGCGGGCGTGCCGGCCGCGTCGGCCTTGCGCTTGCGCGGACCCTTGTACTCGGCCGAGTTGAAGCGGCGGCGGTCGGGGCCGACGTACTGCACGGCCTCCACCCAGTCGCGCGGCTTCATCGTCACCGCTTCCAGGCGCCGTTCCAGGTCCTTGATCGTGAACGGCTTGCGCATGAACTCGTGGATGCCGGCGTCGCGGGCGCCGAAGATCGCTTCGGCCGTGGCTTCGGCGGTGCACATGATGATCGGGGCCTGGCGGCAGGCCAGGTCGCTGCGGCGGATCTTCTTGGCCAGGGCCAGGCCGTCGACGCCGGCGCTGGCGTGCTCGACGAAGATCATCTGCGGGTCGACGGTGCGCACCATCCCCCAGCCCTGCTCGATGGTCGGGGCGGAAAAGACCTGCACGTTGCCCACGTGGCGCAGCTGGTCGCCCAGCAGGCGGACGGCGGCCGTGCTCGGGTCGACGACCAGCACGCGCTGCATCTTGGCGGCGATGCGCTGCAGGGTGCGAGGGTTGCCGTCGAACACGGGGCGGGGTCTCCAGAGGATCGGACCCGACTCTTACGCCCAGGAGGGTAAAAAACCGCTTGATGAACGGGCGCGGTCCCGTGCGTCAGATCGACGGCTTCAGATCGCCAGCGAGGCCGAAAGCCCGGAGTCGAAGTCCTGCAGGATGTCGACGGCTTCCTCCACGTCGACGATGGCCGGCTGGCCCTCGGGGAAGCGGTAGCGCCAGAAGCTGGCGATGTGCGAGATGACCCCGACCTTCTCCCCCAGCGACAGGAACATGTCGGGCGCGCGCAGCAGGAATTCGCGGAAGGCCTGCGGCTTGCCGTTGTCGATCAGGTCCTCGAAGGCGTCGTCATAGACCTTGATGGTGCGCAGCACGGCGGCGCGTTCCAGCACGACGCCCTGTTGCAGGCGCTTGCGGGCGTCGTCGACATAGCGGGCGGTCTCGGCCTCGCGGGCGCCGGTGATGACCATCTGGCCGATCTCGCCGGCCGTGGCGGTCAGCTGCGGCCACAGGCGCGTGAGCATCCACTTGTAATAGAGGAAGCCCTTCCAGCTGAAGACGCCCTCCTTGAAGCTCTCGCCTTCCAGCACCAGGGTCTCGCGCAGCGGCTCCAGCCGCTCGTCGACGTCGGTGGACAGCAGGGCCTCGACCAGGCGAGCGGCGGCCGCGCCGTTGACCCGGCCGCTGTCGCGGTAGGCCAGGTCGATGAGCCGCGAGATCTCGACGGCGACGAAGCCCTGCATCTGCTCCAGGTCGCTCGGCGACAGGGCGAAGTAGCACGGGGCCACGATCATGCCGTGGCGGCGCAGGTGCTCGCGCAGCAGAAACGGGTCCAGCGACGGCAGCATGTCGATCATGCGCAGCGTGGCCAGGTCCCGCGTCATGTCCGACGGGTCGTTGCAGGCCTCGCGCAGCAGGTCGATCCAGCCGCGCTGGCCGACGAAGAACGACTGGCCGCCCAGGGAGAGGTCGCTGCGCTCGAACGGAATGATGATCTTGGTCGCCGTCGGCCGCGCTTCGTCGAACAGGAACAGGTCGTCGCTGCGCAGGCGGTGCTTGACGATCAGGGCGTTGTTCAGGACCCGGTTTCGAAACAGCGGGTGCTGGGAATATTCGGGGCGCTGGCTGCTGTCGGCGGCGATGGCCAGGAGGTTCAGCACCCGGCTGGTCGACGCGGTGCGCTCCAGGGCGCGCAGGCTGCGCGTCAGACGGTCCGGCTTGCGGACGGGAGCGAGCTTTCGGCGCGCGGACAAGATCAGGAGCCCCCTTGGTTACGGGGGAGGTTGTAGCGCTGGCGGCCTAAACAAACGCTAACCGTGACCGCAGGTAGTCCCCGGAATGGGGATTAGCGGATGGCGGGAGCCAAATCCTCCCCCCCCGAAGGGGGAGGTGGCCCGGAGGGCCGGAGGGGGAAGCGGCTGCTGAACCTCCGCAACCCCTTCCCCCCTCAGTCGCTCCGCGACAGCTCCCCCTTCAGGGGGAGCATCAGAAAGGTCACCCCTCGAAAGGATCCCTCATCAGGATGGTGTCGTCGCGCTCGGGGCTGGTCGACAGCAGGGCCACAGGGGCGCCGATCAGTTCCTCGACGCGGCGGACGTACTTGATGGCGTTGGCGTTGAGGTCCTTGAACGAGCGGGCGCCGGCGGTGCTTTCGCTCCAGCCTTCCATCTCCTCGTAGATCGGCTCGGCGGCGGCCTGGTCGCGCATGCCGGCCGGCAGGTAGTCGACGACCTTGTCGCCGATCTTGTAGCCGACGCAGATCTTCAGGGTCTCAAGGCCGTCCAGCACGTCCAGCTTGGTCAGGGCGATGCCGTCGATGCCGTTGATGGCCACCGACTGGCGCACCAGCACCGCGTCGAACCAGCCGCAGCGGCGCGGACGGCCGGTGTTGACGCCGACCTCGCGGCCGACCGTGGCCAGGTGCTTGCCCACTTCGTCAGAGAGTTCGCAGGCGAACGGACCCTCGCCGACGCGGGTGGTGTAGGCCTTGACGATGCCCAGCACGTAGCCCGGGCCCTTGGGGCCCATGCCCGAGCCGGCGGCGGCCTGGCCGGCGACGGTGTTGGACGAGGTGACGAACGGATAGGTGCCGTGGTCGACGTCCAGCAGGGCGCCCTGGGCGCCTTCGAACAGGATGCGGCGGCCGGCCTTCTTGGCCTGGTCCAGCACCCGCCAGGCCGGCTGGGCGTAGGCCAGGATCTGCGGGGCGATCTCCATCAGCTGGTCGAACAGCTGGGTCGCGTCGGCGTCGGGCAGGCCCAGGCCGCGACGCAGGGCGCCGTGGTGGCTGAGCAGGCGCTCGATCTTCGGCTTCAGGGCTTCCGGATCGGCCAGGTCGGCGACGCGGATGGCGCGACGGCCGACCTTGTCCTCGTAGGCCGGACCGATGCCGCGGCCGGTGGTGCCGATCTTCTGGCTGGAAGCGGCTTCACGCGCCTGGTCCAGGTCGCGGTGCAGCGGCAGGATCAGGGTGGCGTTGTCGGCCAGCACCAGCAGGTCGGGGGTGATGTTGACGCCCTGGTCGGCGATCTTGCCGATCTCGGTCAGCAGGTGCCACGGGTCGACGACGACGCCGTTGCCGATGACCGAGGTCTTGCCCTGCACGACCCCCGACGGCAGCAGGGCCAGCTTGTAGACCTTGCCGTCCACCACCAGCGTATGGCCGGCGTTGTGGCCGCCCTGGAAGCGCACGACGACGTCGGCCCGGTTGGAGAGCCAGTCGACGATCTTGCCCTTGCCCTCGTCGCCCCACTGGGCGCCCACGACGGTCACGTTGGCCATGATAGAGATATGCCTTGTCACCTGCCCGGTAGCGCCCGCGGCCCTTCGACAGGACTCGGCGGCGGACGTTGTCTCGATTGTAGGTGACGAGCGGGGGCCGTCAGGCGGCCCCCACGAAGTCAGAAGGCGTAAAGCAGGCGCACGCCCAGATCGTCAAGCCCCTGGTTCTTGCCCTGGTGGAAGATCTGGCCGTTCGACAGGTGGACGTAGGACAGCTCGGTCGCCCAGCGGTCGTTGAAACGGTAGCCGAGCGCCAGTTCCGGCTGGAACAGCACCTTCGAGCCGAAGTCGATGCGGGTGTTGTAGAGCTTCAGACGGCGCTGGATCTCGGCCTGGCTGATGCCGGGCTCGTTGACCGGCGGCAGGCCGGTCTCGCCGTCGGTGTAGGCCAGGCCCATGCCCGGACGGAAATAGAAGCCGCCCTTGTCGCCGAAATCGATCGGCCAGGAGAAGCCGGCGGCCACGAAGTTGGAGGTGTTCTCGCTGTTCAGCGAGACGAAGGCGTGGACCTGCGGCTTGCCCAGCCAGGTCAGGTTCTCCAGGCGATCGGTGCGGTAGCCCAGGTGCAGGTCGACCCCGTCCTCGCGGCCGGCGGCGCCCAGGCCCACGGCCTCGCCGATGAAGGTGACGTCGTGCTTGTAGGCGCCGACGATCAGTTCGCCGGCCGAGGCGGCGGTGGCGCAGGCGAGCGCGGCGCCGGCCACGGCGGCCAACAGTGCGAATTTCATGGTCTCTGACCCCTCAGCAGTATCCGGCTCCCTTATGGCGCGAACCGTCGGTGCGAGCTAGAGCAGGCGATCGAATGCTGTGGCCGCGTGGCCACATAGCCACTGAGCCATTGAGGGGCCTCATGACCGTCTCGCTCGCCGACATCCAGGCCGCCGCCGAACGCCTCAGGGGCCAGGCCGTGGTCACGCCTCTGCTGGAGAGCGCGGCCCTGTCGGACCGCCTGGGCGGTCGGGTGTTCGTCAAGCCCGAGACCCTGCAGCTGGCCGGCGCCTTCAAGTTCCGCGGCGCCTACAACCGCCTGTCGCAGTTCACCGACGAGGAGAGGGCGCGCGGCGTCGTGGCCTTCTCGTCGGGCAATCACGCCCAGGGCGTGGCCCTGGCGGCCGACAAGCTGGGCATGCCGGCCCTGATCGTCATGCCCGCCGACGCGCCGTCGGTGAAGGTCGAGGCCACGCGCGGCTTCGGGGCCGAGATCAGCTTCTTCGACCGCTTCAAGGAAGACCGCGAGGCCATCGCCGCGCAGATCGCCGCCGAGCGCGGCATGATCGTCGTGCCCTCCTACGACGACCCGCACATCATCGCCGGCCAGGGCACGGTGGGCCTGGAGATCATCGCCCAGGCGGAAGGCCTCGGCGCGACGCTGGACAAGGTGCTCTGCCCCATCGGCGGCGGCGGCCTGATCGCCGGGACCTCGACGGCGGTGAAGGCCCTTTCGCCCGCCACCCAGGTCTGGGGCGCCGAGCCGGCCGGCTTCGACGACACCCGCCGCTCGCTGGGCAGCGGCCATCGCGAGGTGATCGATCCCGACGCCCGCTCGTTCTGCGACGCCCTGCTGGCCCCGACGCCGGGCGCCCTGACGTGGCCGATCAACAGCCGCACCCTCACCGGCGTCGCCGCCGTCACCGACGAAGAGGTCGCCGCCGCCATGCGCTGGGCGTTCATGAACCTCAAGCTGGTGGTCGAGCCCGGCGGCTGCGTCGCCCTGGCCGCGGCGCTCGCCGGCAAGATCGACGTGAAGGAGCAGACGGCGGTGATCGTGCTGTCGGGCGGGAACGTGGATCCGGCGGTGTTCGCGGGGGTGCTGGGGGGCTAGTCGCGATCCTTCTCCCGCAAGGGGAGAAGGATCAGCGATGGGTAATCCTCTTTTTCTCAGCCCCCTAGCGGCGGTCAAAACCTCCCGCTAGGGTCCGCGACCTCGAAACGAACCGCTCGAAAAGAGTAGCGACGATGAAACGCCTTCTCCTCGCAACCGCGCTGATCGCCGCGCCCATGCTCTCGCATGCCGCCGACGCGCCCAAGATCGATCCCGCCAAGCTGTCGCAGCACATCAAGGTGCTGTCGTCGGACGAATTCGAGGGCCGCGGGCCCGCCACCGAGGGCGAGAAGAAGACCGTCGCCTATGTCGTCGAGCAGATGAAGGCGATCGGCCTGGAGCCGGCCGGCGACCTGCAGACCGACGGCAAGCGCGCCTGGACCCAGGACGTGCCGCTGGCCAAGTTCGAGATCGCCGGGCCTGTCAGCGCCCACATCATGGCCGGTCCCGACCACGTCATGCTGGCCCAGGGCGAGCAGATCGCCATCCGCGCGGCGATGACCAATGTCGACAAGGTGTCGATCAAGGACGCCCCGCTGGTCTTCGCCGGCTACGGCGTCACCGCGCCCGAGCGCAACTGGGACGATTTCAAGGGCCTGGACGTCAAGGGCAAGATCGTCGTCGTGCTGATCAACGACCCGGACTTCGAGACCGGGCAGGGCGACTTCGGCGGCAAGGCCATGACCTATTACGGCCGCTGGACCTACAAGTACGAAGAGGCCGCCCGTCGCGGCGCCGCCGGCCTGCTGATCGTGCACGAGACCGCGCCGGCCTCCTACGGCTGGGCCACGGTGAAGAACTCCAACACCAACACGATGTTCGACATCGTGCGCAAGGACCCGGCCAAGAGCCATCCGGCCCTGGAAGGCTGGATCCAGCGCGACCTGGCCGTCGACCTGTTCAAGAAGGCCGGCCTCGACTTCGAGGCCCTGAAGAAGCAGGCCCAGACCCGCGACTTCAAGCCGGTGGACCTGAAGGCGACCTTCTCGGCCGACTACGCGGTAAAGCACGAGGTCATCGTCTCCAAGAACATCGCCGGCCGCGTGAAGGGCACGAAGTATCCGGACGAGACCATCATCTACAGCGGCCACTGGGACCACCTGGGCGTGGGCCTGCCGGACGCCACGGGCGACAAGATCTACAACGGCGCCGTCGACAACGCCGATGGCATCGCCGCCCTGCTGGAGCTGGGGCGCGCCTTCAAGGCCGCGCCCGCGCCGCAGCGCTCGGTGATGTTCCTGGCCGTGACCGCCGAGGAAAAGGGCCTTCTGGGCTCGGAATACTACGCGGCCAACCCGCTGTTCCCGCTGGCCAAGACGGTCGCGGACCTCAACATCGACGCCCTGTCGGCCGCCGGCCCGGCCAAGGATGTCACCACCTCCGGCGACGGCAAGGTCGACCTGCAGGACATGCTGGTGGCCAAGGCCAAGGAAGAGGGCCGCTATTTCACGCCCGATCCCGTGCCGCAGGCCGGCCACTTCTACCGCTCGGACCACTTCCCGTTCGCCAAGCGCGGCGTGCCGGCCATCTCGGTGGGCTCGGGCAGCGATCTGGTGAAGGGCGGCAAGGAGGCCGGCGAGAAGGCCGAGGCCGACTACAACGCCAACCGCTACCACCAGCCGGCCGACGAATGGTCGGCGGACTGGGACCTGTCGGGCCAGGCGATGGACATCGGCCTGTTCTACAAGGTCGGCGCGGACCTGGCGAATTCGCGCGCCTGGCCCGAGTGGCAGGCGGGTTCGGAGTTCAAGGACCTGCGCGACAAGACCAAGGCCGAACGCAAGTAAGAGAAACTAACCCATGCGCTCCCCTCAGCCGTCATCCCGGCCGGAGCGCAGCGTAGAGCCGGGACCCAGGGGCCGCGCGCGCCGCCCCTGGGTCCCGGATAGCGCCTGCGGCGCTTCCGGGATGACGATCTATTTTGTGATTTCCCTAAGATGACCGCCTCCGTTTTCGACCTCTTCAAGCTGGGCGTCGGCCCTTCCAGCAGCCACACCATGGGCCCGATGACGGCGGGGGTGATGTTCGTCGAGCGGCTGCGCGCCGCCGGCAAGCTGCCCAGCGTCGCCCGGGTCGAGACCCGGCTTTACGCCTCGCTGGCCCTGACCGGCAAAGGCCACGCCACCGACCGCGCCGTGATCCTGGGCCTGATGGGGTTCGCGCCCGCCGACCTCGATCCCGACGCCGGCGAGGCTGCGCTGGCCGAAACCAAGGCGACGCAATGGATGATGCTCGGCGGCGAGGTCGGCATCGGCTTCGACGAGGCGCGCGACATCGTCTTCGCCGGCCACGAGCGCCTGCCCCAGCACCCCAACGCCCTGACCTTCAGCGCCTTCGACGCTGACGGCTCCCTGCTGATGGAGCGCACCTATTTCTCGATCGGCGGCGGCTTCGTGCGCGACGAAAGCGAGATGGGCCGCAACGCCCCGCCCGAGGAGGGCCCGGCCATCCCGTTCCCGTTCGAGAGCTCGGCCGACCTTCTCGAACGCGCCGATCAGGCGGGCCTGACCATCGCCCAGGTGATGGCCGCCAACGAACTGGCCCGGATGAGCGAGGGCGAGATGAACGCCGGCCTCGACCGCATCTTCGGGGCCATGGAGGCCTGCATCGACCGGGGCATGCGCGAGGACGGCGTCCTGCCCGGCGGCCTGTCGGTGAAGCGCCGCGCCCGCCAGATCCACCAGACCATCCTGGGCCGGATGGAGCGCCAGATGAGCGATCCGCTGGCGGCCATGGATTTCGTCAACCTGTGGGCCATGGCGGTCAACGAGGAGAACGCCGCCGGCGGCCGTGTCGTCACCGCCCCGACCAACGGCGCGGCGGGCCTGGTGCCGGCGGTGCTGCGGTTCTTCGTGCGCTTCCACAAGGGCGCGCCCGAGCAGGTGCGCATCTTCCTGCTGACGGCGGCGGCGATCGGCGCGCTCTACAAGCGCAACGCCTCGATCTCGGGGGCCGAGGTCGGCTGCCAGGGCGAGGTGGGCGTGGCCTGCTCGATGGCGGCCGGCGGCCTCTGCGCCGCCCTGGGCGGGACCAACGCCCAGATCGAGAACGCCGCCGAGATCGGCATGGAGCACAATCTGGGCCTCACCTGCGACCCGATCGGCGGCCTGGTCCAGATCCCCTGCATCGAGCGCAACGCCATGGGCGCCATCAAGGCCATAGACGCCGCGCGCCTGGCCCTGCTCGGCGATGGCCAGCACTCGGTGTCGCTCGACAAGGTCATCGCCACGATGAAGCGCACCGGCGAGGACATGAACGAGATCTACAAGGAGACCTCGCTCGGCGGCCTGGCCGTGGGCCTGTCGGTGAACCGGGTGGAGTGCTGAGGCGGACCTAGGCCTGGAGGCGCTCCAGGCGTCGCGCCCAGACGTGCTGGACGTCATGCAGCGTATCGATGACGTCATGGGCCGGACGGTTCGATAGCGCCAGCTGGCGCTGGTAGATCGCGATGAACGTGTTGAGCGATGTCTTGGTGATGTCGACGAACGATCGGGCGGCCGAGACGACGAGCAGCCCGTCGATGTGCTTCGACAGCGCGTGAGTCCGGTCCAGCGGCGAGACCCAGGTCCGGATGTCGATCCGGACGAGCGCGGTTTCATGGGTAGAGGCGGCCCGGTCGAGACCGACCAGGTACTTCCGGGTCGGCTGCTCGGCCGTGGGGTGGTCGGCCGCGGCGGCGGCGAGCTCGATGATCAGCCGGGCTTCCGACTTCGAGAGGGCGGCGAAGTCCGCCTCCAGGGCGCCGGGGGCGTCGCCGGCCCCGTAGCCATAGCTGTGGTGCACGATCTTATCCAGCGCCACGACGGGCACGTTGGCGTTGTCGTGCGGCTCCGGCGGCGCGCGGAACGCCGCCTCGTCGAGCGCATGCCGTTCGGCCGCCAGTCGCCCCAGCGCCAGGACGGCCTCGCCGTCGGCCCCTCTGTCCAGCAGCGTCTTCAGCGGCAGCAGATTGGTCATGGCGGTTCCCTCGCGTCGAATGGTCAGGCGCAACTTCCGCGAGGCGAATTAACAAACTCCACCGACGGCGCCTCTTCCCACCTGATCGCCGATAATTAGAATGAGTGTTTGAAAGAGCGCCGCCCCCGTCCCAGGTTAGAGCGGCCCGGCAGGAGGAACCCATGCGCGACTACCTGAAGTTCTACATCGACGGCCAGTGGGTCGAGGCGAAGTCCGACAAGACGGTGGACGTCATCAACCCTGCGACGGAAGCCGTCGCCGGCCGGGTGACCCTGGGTTCGGTGGAGGACGTGGATCTCGCCGTCCGCGCCGCCCGCAAGGCCTTCGCCAGCTATTCCCAGACCAGCCGCGAGGAGCGCATCGACCTGCTCGAGCGGATCATCGCCGAGTACCAGAAGCGCTTCGAGGACATGGCCAAGGCCATCACCGAGGAGATGGGCGCCCCCGCCTGGCTGGCCCAGCGCGCCCAGGCGGCGATGGGCATCGCCCACGTCCAGACCTCGCTGCAGGTGCTGAAGGACTACAAGTTCGAGGAAGATCGCGGCACGACCCGCCTGGTGAAGGAGCCGATCGGCGTCTGCGCCTTCATCACGCCGTGGAACTGGCCGGTGAACCAGATCGCCTGCAAGGTCGCGCCGGCCCTGGCGGTCGGCTGCACCATGGTGTTGAAGCCCTCCGAAGTGGCGCCGTTCTCGGCCTGGGTGTGGACCGAGATCCTGGAAGCCGCCGGCGTGCCCGCGGGCGTCTTCAACCTGGTCAACGGCGACGGCCCCACGGTCGGCGCGGCGCTGTCGAGCCATCCTGAAGTCGACATGGTGTCGTTCACCGGCTCGACCCGTGCCGGCATCGAGGTGGCCAAGAACGCCGCCCCGACGGTCAAGCGCGTCCACCAGGAGCTTGGCGGCAAGAGCCCCAACATCATCCTCGATGACGCCGACTTCCAGCGCGCCGTCGGCGGCGGCGTGGCCTCGGTGATGATGAATTCTGGCCAGTCGTGCAACGCCCCGACCCGGATGCTGGTCCCGGCCAAGCGCATGGACGAGGTGATCGCCATCGCCAAGGCCGCCGCCGAGGCCCACACGGTGGGCGACCCGAGCGGCAATTCCAAGCTCGGCCCGGTGGTCTCCGAGGTGCAATGGACCAAGATCCAGGGCCTGATCCAGAAGGGCGTCGACGAGGGCGCGACCCTGGTGGCCGGCGGCCCGGGCAAGCCGGAAGGGCTTGAGACCGGCTACTACGTCAAGCCGACCGTCTTCGCCAACGTCACTCCCGACATGACCATCGCCAAGGAAGAGATCTTCGGCCCGGTGCTGTCGATCCTCGGCTACGACAGCGTCGACCAGGCCGTGGCGATCGGCAACGACACCGAATACGGCTTGGCCGCCTACGTCTCAGGCGGCGATCCCGCCGGCGTCCGCGCGGTGGCCGCCAAGCTCCGCGCCGGCCAGGTCAACCTCAATGGGGCAAGTCCCGACCTGATGGCCCCGTTCGGCGGCTACAAGATGAGCGGCAACGGCCGCGAATGGGGCGACCACGCCTTCGGCGAGTTCCTCGAGACCAAAGCCATCCTCGGCTACGCCCCCAAGCAGGCGGCGGAATAGGTCGACCTGCCTTCTCCCACCGAGTTCTCCTTCTCCCATGGGGAGAAGGAGGGACCCGCGCCGCAGGCGTGGGAGGATGAGGGGTTAAGGTGTTTGCCGGAGTGCTGGCACGCCGGTTGAGGCCGTCACCCCTCACCCTCCCAGGCTATCGCCTGGACCCCTCCCTCTCCCCTCCGGGAGAGGGGCGGAAACGCATCACCAGCTCACGCTGGCCCTCGTCAGCACCAGGGTCTTGTCCGAGATGCCCCAGCCCATCAGGCCCTCCGGCTTGGCGCCGGGCGAGGGGGCGGCGCGGGGCCAGCCTTCGCGGGTTTCGAGGGCGGCGGCTTCGACGCGGCCGGCGCCGTTCAGGCGGCTGAAGCTCAGGGTCACGCCGTTGGGATCGGGGGCATGGTAGGTCAGGCTAGTCCACTCGCCGCGCTTGGTGGTCAGGGGCACGGGGCGGCCGTTCAGGCGCGCGCCGGCCAGCATGCCGTCGGGCTTGATGCGCAGAGTGACATATTCGGCGCCGGGGCCGGGGATCACCCGCACCAGCAGGCGCTCGCCGGCGTGTTCCATGATCAGCTGCGGCGGGTCCAGCGGCACGGGCCGGGCCTCGGCCATCCAGACCTTGGAGCGGAAGAACGGCGGCAGGTCCTTCTGGGCCGGGGTTCCGCCCTGGGCGGCCAGGGCCCCGCGCGACCAGGCGTCCAGGCGCGGCAGGGTCGAGATCCGCCAGGCCTGGCCGCTCGACAGGTCCGACAGGTGGGCGGCTTCGGTCAGCTCGGGCCGGGTCGGCGTGGCGCCGGCCAGCACGGCGTAGGCGACGAGGCCGCCGCCGACCGCCGCCACCAGGGTGGCCGGGATGGCCGCCAGCTTCAGGGCCGAGAAGTCGTGGGCCAGCGGGATCAGGGCGGGCAGGGCCAGCAGGCCGAACGCCGCCAGGATCGCCGGCAGGCCAACGCCCAGCCCCGCGAAGGTCCATGCGCCCCAGGCGCCGACCTGGACGACGACCACGATCGCCGACAGGGCGACGCAGGCGGTCAAGGCCCAGGCCACGCGGCGGTCGCGGGTGCCGCCCTTGGCCAGCACCAGCACGGCGGCCAGGGCTGCGACCAGCAGCGGCCAGACGGCCATCACCGAGCCGCCGGGCAGCAGGATCATGGCCGCGATCGCGATGGCCAGAAGGCCGACGAGGGCGCCGATCCAGGCCCCCAGCACGCCGACCGGCTTGCCGAGCGCGGCCCAGACCAGCACGGCGCTGGCGACGCCCAGGCCGGCGCCGACCGGGTCCAGGGCGGGGGGACCACCGATCAGGCAGGTCGCGCCGCCGGCGGCCAGGGCCAGGAGGCTCGGCCAGATCCGCGCCGCGCCCTTGGCCTGGCCGATGACCACCGCCAGGGCGACGCCGACCAGGATAGCGGTGCAGCCCAGCAGCAGCGGGTCGAAGCGACCGAGCAGGGCGTAGTGGGCCTGGAGGTCGGCGATGTTCAGCAACTTGCCGGTCAGGTGCAGGACAAGGCCGCCGGAGGTTCCGACCAGCAGGAAGCCGGCGAGGCCCTTGAGCAGTTCGACGGCGCTGGTTCCCCGGATCATCAGGCCGCGGACCTGGGCGTACAGCACCAGCACCCCCGCCAGGCCCAGGAGGCCCCAGGCGACCTCGACCGGATAGCTGACCAGGAACAGGCCGAAGACGTCGGAATAGACGGCGTTGGGCGCCTTGCCGGGCAAGGACGCAGCGGTGGCCAGGGCGCGGGCGGTGGGCAGCACCT
Organism: Caulobacter sp. CCNWLW153; assembly: GCF_036889365.1. Lineage (NCBI taxonomy): Bacteria > Pseudomonadati > Pseudomonadota > Alphaproteobacteria > Caulobacterales > Caulobacteraceae > Caulobacter > Caulobacter sp. CCNWLW153. The sequence continues at coordinate 88,589 of NZ_JBAKFV010000012.1, read as the reverse complement.
GGTCGCCGAAGTGCTGCAGGCTGCCCTGGTCGAGGTGGTCGGCCTTGGCCAGCGGCGTATGATAGGCCAGCTGGTCGTCGATGAAGGCGAAGTTCAGCCCCGGCAGGCCGGCCTTCACCGCGTGGGTGAAGTCGGTGTCGTTGGGCATCTTCTCATAGACCGCCGCGGCCAGCGAGTTGGCCGCCGGCCGCCTGGCCTCGCGGGCGAAGAGGGCCATCAGGGCGCCGTTCTGCGGACCGGTCTGGAACATCGCCGCCCGGCCGCTGTCGCCGCGCGCTTCCATGTTGATGACCACGCCGACCTTCTGGCGCAGCGGGTCGCGGGCGAAGAACGCGTCGGCGCCCAGCAGGCCCTGTTCCTCGCCGTCGGTGAACAGGAAGATCACGTCACGGGCGGGCGTCGGCCCGGCCTTCAGGGCGCGGGCGACCTCGAGGGCGGCGGCCACGCCGGCGGCGTCGTCGGCCGCGCCCGGCGAATTGGCCACCGAGTCGTAGTGGCTCATGATCAGCACGGCGGGCTTGGATCGGTCGGCGCCCGGCAGCACGCCGATGACGTTCTGCACCGAGCCGGCGACCAGCCAGCGGCCGTCGTTGCGCGGGGCGGTGTAGCCCTCGTCGGCGCGGACCGACAGCTCCAGCCCCAGCGACGAGACCCGGGCCATCAGGTGGTCGCGGACCCGGACGATGTCGGTCGAGCCGGTGGGGTGGGGACGCAGGGCGATGGTCCGCACGTCGGCCATGGCGCGTTCTGCGGAGAACGCGTCGGGCGGGGCGCTGGCGGGAACGACGGGCGGCGATCTCTGCGCCAGGGCGGCCAGCGCCAGGCCCAGCAGCAGGCAGATCCAGAAACCCAGAAGTCTGATCGCTTTCATGCGCGGCTCGCCCTCGCGTCCATCCCCGGCGATTCGCCCCCTCGTCGAGGGTGCGGGTGTTCGCGCGCGGGGGGAACGGGAAAGGCGGGCGTGCGGAGCGAAAATGGCCTCGGGCGCTAGGGTTTTCCCTAGCATGGCGGCGCGGGGCGGCCGCGCTATGCGTCGAGCCCTCCGTCACTTCTATCGAGGTCATCGATGAGCATCGTTCCCGCCTTCGCGATCCTGGCCATGGTGGCCGGCGCGCCGCCCCAGGCGACGGGGCCGACCGAGGCGAACGGCAAGGCGATCGCCATCTCCGGGACCGACCACGTCGAGACCCTGCCGTGCGATGGCCGCGCCGTGGCGATCACCGGGGTCGACAACACCGTCACCCTGACTGGCACGTGCCGGAGCCTGGAGATCTCGGGCAGCGGCAACACCGTCACGGCGACCATCGCGCCCGGCGGCGTGCTGTCGGTCACCGGCACGGACCAGAAGGTGCGCTGGCGCTCCACCGGCGAGGTCCGCCGCAGCGTGACCGGCGTCGACAACCAGGTGGTCCGCGAGAAGTAGCTCGGCCTTGTCCGACGCATGCCGCGCGAGCGTAGGTATCTCAAGGGTTGTGCGTGGTAACCCTGCCTCCCCAGGATTGATAGCGATGGTTTTCGGACCATTAGAGTCCTGGGAGGAAAAGATGTCGGATCCGGTTTCCATCTACGAGCACGCCCAGTCCATAGGCGGACTTTGGCCCCCTGTTCGAAACTGGCCGTTCGGGGTTCCCGCGTTTTCCTGGAGCGAGACCGCGCCGCTGGTGGGCGTCGTGCACACGTTCAACGTCGAGCCGGGCGTGGCGAATGTGAACTATTCGACCTATGCGCTCAGCTGCGAGAACGGCGGGCAGGTACTCGACTACTACCTGGTCCAGCTGCAGGGCGAGCTGCGCTATCCGGTCGTGCCCAATCCCGACGAGTCCAGTCTCTACTGCGACGGCTATCGGATCGAGATCGTGCCGCACAACCCCGCCGCCAGGCTGAGGGAGGGCGCGCCCCAGTCGTCGCCGGGACAGAGCACCGTCAGCACGTCGCTGACCACGACGATCAGCGGCAATATCGGCTTCATGGGCGACACCCCGACGGGCGGCCTCGGCGGCTCGGTCAGCACCTCCCATACGCGCTCGATGAGCCTGCCGGGCGTCGTGGTCGAGTATGACGGTCTGCAGGACGCCGAGACCGCCAAGTGGACCTTCGCCGTCGACGACCAGTCGCCGGTGGCCAAGCACGATTTCAGCCATGACGAGAGCGCCCTGTTCTCGATCGATCGCGCGGCGGGCGGCGATGGCCTGGCGCTGGAGGTGCGGATCACCTTCATGGTGTCGGACCACGGCGGCGGCGGTTCGCGCTTCTTCGACGAGTACGCCTCGGCCCTGCGGCGGATGGTCGGCGACGCGTTCCGGAACACCGGCGAGCGGTCGGGCGAGATCACGCTGACGCCGTTGATCATCCAGATCCCGCAGCCGGCCGCGCCCAAGGCCAGGACCGAGGCCGCCTGACATGACCAGCCTCGACGCCTTTCCGGTGACCGGGACCTTCCTGGTCGCGCGCTTCGCCGGCCTCTTCGCCATGGGCAATCCGGTCGACCCGAACGGACCGATCGATCCCGAGCCCGAGCCCGAGCCCGATCCGCCGGTCGACCCGGAAGACCCGGACGATCCCGACATCCCCGGCGAGCCTGACGATCACGAGATCCCCGAGCCGGAGCCGCCGCCCGCGCCGCCGCCGACGCCCGAGCCTCCTGCGCCTCCCGAGCCCGCGCCGGAGCCTCCGCCGGTGGCCGAGCCCGTGGATCCGGCGATCCCCGACGGTCCCGAGAACGACTGACGCCGATCCGGCTCCGCCCCCCGCGTTCGGGGCGGGGCCGTCCTTGCGCCGGTTGCCTCCGTCGCGCGCCGCTGGCACGGTCGCCGCCGAGCGGTCCTCGGCGCCGCGCGGAGGCGCATCGTGACCCCGTTCCATCACGTGCTGGCCAACAACCTCGTGGCCAACATCACCAACTTCACGGTCTGGTTCGCCCTGACCTTCTACGTCTACCTGGAGACCCGTTCGGTGTTCGCCACGGGCATGATCGCCGGGGTCTATCTGGTGCTGACGGCGGGGTGCGGCTTCTGGTTCGGCAGCCTGGTGGACCATCACCGCAAGAAGACGGCGATGCTGGCCTCCAGCCTCGTCTCGCTGGGCCTCTACGCCGTGGCGCTGGCGGTGCACGAACTGGCGCCGAAGGGCGCGATCGCCGACGTCGGCCGACCCTGGCTATGGGCCTTCATCGGCCTGTGCATGCTGGGCGTCATCGCCGGCAACATCCGTGGCGTGGCCCTGCCGACCCTGGTGACGATCCTGATTCCGGAGGGCGAGCGCGACAAGGCCAACGGCCTGGTGGGCATGGTCAGCGGCATCGGTTTCCTCACCACCTCGGTGATCAGCGGCTTCCTGGTGGCCTGGGGCGGGATGCGGCTGGCGCTGGCCGTCGCCCTGGTCCTGACCCTGGCGGCCTTCGTCCACCTGCTGGCCGTGCGGGTGGACGAGCCCCGCGCCGTCGCCGAGGCGGGCGAGCACGCCGCCCCGCGCCGGGTGGACATCGCCGGCACCGTGCGGGTGATCGCCGGGGTGCCAGGGCTCTTCGCCCTGATCCTGTTCGCGACCTTCAACAACTTCCTGGGCGGGATCTTCATGGCCCTGCTCGACGCCTACGGCCTGTCGATGGTGTCGGTGCAGGCCTGGGGCCTGCTGTTTGGCGTGCTGTCGACGGCCTTCATCCTGAGCGGAATCGTCATCGCGCGGACGGGCCTGGGGCCCAGCCCGTTGCGCACGCTGCTGCTGGTCAACCTGGTCACCTGGGGCGTCTGTTGCGTCTTCACCCTGCAGTCGTCGATCTGGCTGCTGGCGGCCGGATGTTTCGTCTGGATGCTGCTGGGGCCCTATGCCGAGGCCGCCGAGCAGACCACCCTTCAGAAGGTCGTGCCGCTGGAGCGCCAGGGCCGGGTCTTCGGCTTCGCCCAGTCGGTGGAGCAGGCCGCCTCGCCCCTGACCGCCTTCCTGATCGGCCCGCTGACCCAGTTCGTGGTCATCCCGTTCATGACCAGCGGCGCGGGCGCCGACGCCATCGGCGACTGGTTCGGCCGCGGGCCCGACCGGGGGATCGCGCTGGTGTTCACCCTGGCCGGCGTGGTCGGCGTGCTGGCCACCGTGGCGGCTTTCAATTCGCGGCCCTACCGGCAGCTGAAGGCGGCGTACGCGGCGGGGTGAGCGACGAGGAGAAGCGGCGCGTCGTGCTCCTCAAGTGATCCTGCGACCGCTGCTCGGCTTTCGATTGCGAACCAGTTCTGCGGCGATCTGGCTCTTCGACTTCAAGGTAGTGCGCCCGAAGCCGAGCGCGATCATTCCGCCAGCGCCCAGGAAAACTACTACGACAGGCAGGCGGCGCCACCCGTCGCAAGGGTCAGGGCGATCGCACCAGTGGTGACGGTTACCGCTGGCGCGAGACCTGCCCTATCCAGCAGGTCGGCGGCGTCATCCGCGTTGCCGGCAGCCTCTTCCAGCTTGTCGGCGTCATCCATGCATCGATCGGCCAGAGCGGCCGGCTTTGTTCCGTCGGCTCTCATCACTTCCAACGAAAAAGGGCGGCCCTCGCGGACCGCCCTTTCCCTGCCCCAGGCGCCCGTCGCCGGGCCCCTTAGCCGTTTTGCCTAGAACTTCGCCCGCAGGGTCACGCCGTAGGTGCGCGGCGCGCCGAGGAAGGCGTCGTAGGTGAGGGTGTCGGCGGCGGGGTTGTAGACCTTGTTGGTCGCCGACAGGCCCGAGGAGCCCTGCAGCGGGCCGTTGAACACCACCTGGTAGTAGTCCTCGTCGAACAGGTTCTGGGCCCACAGCTCGACGGCCCACTTGTCGTCGGCGTCGCCCAGGCCGACGCGGGCGTTCACCAGGGTGAAGGCGTCCTGCATCTTGAAGGGGAACAGGTCCGAGCCGGTGTTGTATTCCGAGGAATACTTGGCGCCGATGTTGTACTTGGCCTTCAGCGTGCCGCCGACGGCGTGCTCGTAGGTGATCGAGCCCGAGGCCGACCATTCCGGGGCGAACGACATCTGCGAGCCCGGCAGCAGGGCCAGGGCGTTGGTCGGGTCGTTGGCCACCGGCTGGTCGCCGTACTCGGTCTTGGCGTAGGTCAGGCCGCTCTGGACGGTCAGGCCGCGCACCGGGGTGAACCACAGGAAGTCGACGTCGACGCCCTTGGAGGTCACTTCCTCGACCGAGCGCACCGCGAACGACGTGCCCAGGAAGGTGTTCAGCTGGAAGTCCGAGAACTTCTGGTAGAAGCCCGTGACGTTGAACAGCACCGTGCGGTTGAACAGGGTGTTCTTCAGGCCCAGCTCGTAGCTGTCGACGAACTCGGCCGGGAACGAGGTGTCGTTGATCGGCACCACGCCGACGCCGCCCGAGGGCGTGCCGTTCGACGACTGGGTGCGGTCGAGGTTGAAGCCGCTGCCCTTGTAGCCGCGGGCGTAAGAGCCGTAGGCGAACACCGACGGGTTCAGGCGGTAGCTGGCCTTGACCGTGCCGGTCCACTCACGCTCGCTCAGGCTCTGCTCGGTGCCGCGGCCGTTGAACAGCGGGTTGGCCCAGGGCAGGCACATGTTGCCGACGACGGTGGAGACGATGCTGGTGCCGGTGGCGGTGCCGAACAGCGCGGCCGGGACGCCGCGGCCGACCAGGGTCGAGGCCACGCGGGCCTGGCCCGCCGGGGTCAGCAGCACGCCGCAGGCGTTGGAGGCGCCGGTCTGGTAGGTCGACAGGTCCTTCTCTTCGGCCGTGTAGCGCAGGCCCACGGTGACGTCGAAGGCGTCGGTGATCTTCAGCGTGTTGTTGGTGAACAGCGCGATGGTCTTGGAGCGCTGCTTGTAGGTGTCGTGCAGGCCGGTGCCGGCGGTGAACGAGCTGCCGTAGGGCAGGGCGGTGATCTGCGAGGCGAACAGCGCGCTGTTGGCCTGGTTGACCGTGATGCCGGCCGGGGCCAGGGCGCCGGCGACGCCCGACAGGACGATCGTCGACATGTAGGCTTCATAGTCGGCGCCGAAGCGGAAGTTGGCTTCGTTGTCCAGGCGCTCGTCGGCCAGGAAGGCGCCGACCAGCCAGTTCAGGCGCTCGGTGCTGCCGGCCAGGCGCAGTTCCTGGCTGAAGGTGGTGAACTCGGCGTAGTTGGTGCCGTCCTTGGCGCGATAGGTGATGTCGGCCGAGGTGAAGTCGCTGTCCTGGCCGCTGTCGATGCGCCAGTTGCGGATGGCGCTGATCGAGGTCAGCGTGCCGATCGGCAGGTCGATGTCGGCCTGCAGCGAGACGCCCTTGTCCTCGATCTCCTGCGGGGCGCCGCGGTTGGAATAGGCCACGCGCTCGAAGGGCTTGGCCGGGGTGGAGATGCCCGGGCCGGTCGACAGGGCGTTGATCACGGCCGCGGTCGGGCCGGTGCGGATCTGCACGGCGCCGCAGCAGTTCTCGTCGCGCTTGGTGTAGTCGGCGATGATCTTGAAGGTCGAGTTGTCGTCCGGCACGAACAATAGCTGGCCGCGCACGGTGTAGAAGTTCTGGTCGGCGTCTTCCTTCTCGGTGCTCGGGCCCTCGCCCGTGACCACGTCGTTGAAGCCGTCGCGCTGGCGGGCGGCGGCGTAGAGGCGGCCGGCCCACTTGTCGCTGCCGAACAGCGGACCGGTGACCGAGGCGGCCGCGCCCTTGGCGCCGTAGTTGCCGGCGGTGACCTCGGCGTTGGCGCCAAAGCCGAACTCAGGCTCCTTGGTCATGATGTTGATGACGCCGGCCGAGGTGTTCTTGCCGAACAGGGTGCCTTGCGGGCCCTTCAGAACCTCGATGCGCTCCATCTCGCCCAGGTCGCCGAACGACACGCCGTTGCGCGGGCGATAGACGCCGTCGATCACCACGCCGACCGAGCTTTCCAGGCCGGGGTTGTCGCCGACGGTGCCGACGCCGCGGATGCGGGCGGTGGTCGAGGCTTCCGACGTGGTCGAGGTGACGGTCAGGCCCGGCGTCAGGATCGTCAGGTCCTTGATGTCGCGCACGCCCGTGTCCTGCAGCAGCTTGGCGCCGACCGCGGTGACCACCACCGGGGTGTCCTGCAGGTTCTGCTCGCGCTTCTGGGCGGTGACGATGATGCTGTCGACGGTAAGGGTTTCGGGCTCCTGGGCGGCCGCCGCGGCCGAGTCCTGAGCATGGGCGACGCCGACGGCGGCGACGCCCGCGAGCACGACGGCGGAGGCCGTGCCGCGAAGCACCTGGGTAAAGCGCATTTCCTACCTCGGTTCGTTATGACGAGAGCGCTTGCACCGCCCCCGCCGGTTTTTTGATTGGCCTTCACCCGAACGATCGTTCGAATGGACAGCCAATGGTTATGGGCGGTCCGTATGCTCGGCAAGCAAAAACCTTGCTGTGAAACGGTTCCAAGGTTCCTGTTGCGAAACTGCGACAGCGTTATGCGAACATGCCGAGCTTCTTAAAACGGTCCTCTCGGCCGCCTCGACTTGCGCCGAGGAAGGGGCGGGCGCATCTGGCGTCCATGCCGGTCAATGCACGCTACCGCCCCGATTCCCGCTTCGCCCTGCTGGGTGGAGAGTTCGCCGACCCGGTGGCGGCCGCCGATTTTCCTGAAACGATCCTGCGGTTCCGCAATGATCGGGCCGCGGCGAGCGTGGGCCTGGAGACGCTGACCGACGCGGAATGGATCGCGCACTTCGGGCGGTTCCAGCCCCTGCCGGGCGCCCAGGCCCAGCCGCTGGCCATGCGCTATCACGGCCACCAGTTCCGCTCCTACAATCCCGAACTCGGCGACGGCCGGGGCTTCCTGTTCGCTCAGGCGCGGGAAGACGGAACCGATCGCCTGCTCGACCTGGCCACCAAGGGCTCGGGCCAGACCCCCTGGTCGCGGCACGGCGACGGCCGCCTGACCCTGAAGGGCGGCATGCGCGAGATTCTGGCGGCCGGGCTGCTGGAGGCCCTGGGCGTCCCCACTTCGCGGGCCTTCAGCCTGATCGAGACCGGCGAGGCCCTGACCCGCGGCGACGAGCCCAGCCCGACCCGCTCGGCGGTGCTGACCAGGCTGTCGCACAGCCACATCCGCTTCGGGACCTTCCAGCGCCTGGCCTATTTCGATCGGGCCGACCTGATTTCCAAGATGGTCGACCACGTGGTCGAGACCTATTTCCCGCACCTGGCCGACGCGCCCGACCGGCCGACGGCGATGTTCGAGGAGGTGGTGACCCGCACCGCGCGCCTCGTCGCCCGCTGGATGACGGCCGGCTTCGTCCACGGCGTGCTCAACACCGACAACATGGTCGTCACCGGCGAGAGCTTCGACTACGGCCCCTGGCGGTTCCTGCCCAGGAACGACCCCAACCTCACGGCCGCCTATTTCGACCATTCGGGCCTCTACAGCTTCGGCCGCCAGCCCGAGGCCGGGTTCTGGAACCTGCAGCAGCTGGCCACGTGCCTGGTGCTGGTCGCTCCCGACCAGGCCGGTCTGATCGCGGCGCTGAACCGCTTCTCCGACGCCTACAAGGACGGCCTGCGCGAGGCGATGATCGCGCGGCTGGCGGTGAAGAGCCAGGGCGAGGAGGCCGATGTCGAGCTGGTCAACGCCGCCTTCAAGGCCCTGGCCGAGGGCAGCAAGCTGGCCGGCGGCGAGGCCCTGCGCTGGGAGCCGTTCTTCTTCGACTGGTTCGGCGGCGAGGCTTCGCAAGTCCGGGCGCTGGAGGGGCCGCGCGGCGCGCTCTACCAGGATCCGGCCTTCGCCGACTTCCGCACGCGGCTGTCGGCCTTCGAGCCGGATCGTCCCGTACGCCTGGAAAATCCCGTGTTCGGACGAACCGAGCCGGAGGAGCTGCTGATCGAGGAGGTCGAGGCCCTGTGGGCGCCGATCGACCAGTCCGACGACTGGGCGCCGCTGAACGCCAAGCTGGCGCGGATCGAAAACGCTCGGGCGGCCTATGACTTCGATGTGTGAACTGGACGACTGACATAAGTTTGAGGCATTTATGCCGCATGCTGAGTTTTCCGGAGTCGCAACCGGAACCAACGTCAAGCTTGCGATTTAAGCGTGCTGGACGGCGGTCTATCAACCCCGCGGCCGACCCCTTCCCCCGAGGGCGGCGGGACAAGGTGGAGAATAACGCATGCGCATCTTCCAACCGATCATGCTGGTCTGCGCCGTGGCCCTGTCGTTCATCGGCGCCCTTGGCCTCCCGGGCTGCGCCCGCGCCATCGGCGAAGCGCTCTCGGACAAGCCGGAACTGGCTTAAGCCTCCTTCTCCCCTTGCGGGAGAAGGTGTCATCCGCAGGATGACGGATGAGGGGTCTTCCAAACGGGTGACGCCTCACCCAGCCCATATGCCGTCGCGGCGGCGCCGGTCATCAACCCCTCACCCGACCCGCTTGGCGGGCCACCCTCTCCCGCAAGGGGAGAGGGGCAAATCTGCCACACCGGCCGCAACTTCCGCGCGCGCTGCTCGCTCGGCCCCTGGCGCGGACTGGCATAAGCCTGTAATCGCCCGCCTCCCGATAAGGACCTCGAAGACCATGGCGCGCAAAGCCCCAGCCTTCATGACCGTCAGCTACCAACTCGACCTGCAGGTCGAGGGTAACGACGCGTGCATGCTGGAGGGGAAGACGGCCTAGGTCCGAAAGGATTTCGGGAAGTACGAAGAAAACCCCTCCTGGCCTTGGCCGGAGGGGTTTTTCGTTTTTGCGCGGAAGTTCCAACGACCATGACGCCGGGAGGGGCGGATTGGAAAGGAGAAGCCGATGAGCGGCTTCATGCACATCGAAAGCGGGGGCGCGCCGATCAAGGCGTGGACCCAAGGCGTGCCGATCGAGGAGTCGGCGCTCAAGCAGCTGCGCAACGTCGCCAGCCTGCCGTTCATCCACGAACACGTGGCGGTGATGCCCGACGTGCACTGGGGCATGGGCGCCACCGTGGGCTCGGTGATCCCGACCTGGAAGGCGATCATCCCGGCCGCCGTGGGCGTCGACATCGGTTGCGGCATGATGGCGGTGCGCACCTCGATCCGCGCCGAGCACCTGCCCGACAACCTGCTTGCGATCCGCTCGTCGATCGAGGCGGCCGTGCCGCACGGCCGCACCGACAACGGCGGGCGCAACGACAAGGGCGCCTGGCAGACCGAACCGCCGGCGATCGCCGCGGCGAAGTGGGTCGACCTGAAGGCCGGATACGACGACATCGTCGAGCGCAACCCCAAGGCCGGCCATCCGCGCGGGTTCGGGCATCTGGGCACGCTGGGCACGGGCAACCACTTCGTCGAGCTGTGCCTCGACGAGGCCGGCGACGTGTGGGTGATGCTGCACTCGGGCTCGCGCGGGGTCGGCAACCGGTTCGGGACCTACTTCATCGAGCGGGCCAAGCACGAGATGCGCCGCTGGTTCATCAACCTGCCCGACGAGGACCTGGCCTACTTCGCCGAAGGCAGCGACGGCTTCGTCGACTACGTGCGGGCGGTGGCCTGGGCCCAGAAGTACGCCCGGGCCAACCGCGAGGTGATGATGGACCAGGTCCTCTCGGTGCTGCGCGAGCGGTTCCCCGACCTGATGGTGACGCAGGAGGCGGTGAACTGTCACCACAACTACGTCTCCAAGGAGAAGCACTTCGGCAAGGACGTCTACCTCACCCGCAAGGGCGCGGTGTCGGCCAAGGCCGGGGAGCTGGGCATCATCCCCGGCTCGATGGGCGCCAAGTCGTTCATCGTGCGCGGCAAGGGCAACCCGGACTCGTTCTGCACCTGCTCCCACGGGGCGGGCCGCGCGATGAGCCGCAACGAAGCCAAGCGCCGGTTCACGGTGGAGGACCACGTCGCGGCCACGGCCGGCGTGGAATGCCGCAAGGACGAAGGCGTGATCGACGAAACGCCGATGGCCTACAAGGACATCGACGCGGTGATGGCCGCCCAGAGCGATCTGGTGGAGATCGTCCACACGCTGCGCCAGGTCGTGTGTGTGAAGGGCTAGCCGCGTGACAGCCGAAAGTGTGCGCGGTTTTCGCGCCCGTCACGCGGCCGCTTGGAGACGAGCCTGTATGCAGGCTCCGGGACGCCGTCCGGTCGTAAGACCGGGCGGCGTTTCCGCGTGTGATTACCCATTGTGGGCGAGCGGTGCGTACACGGCGCGCGTCTGTTGCTAAGCCGCTGCTCAAGGTTGATCTGAGGCGCGCGTCATGCCCACGGAAGTCCCGTTCCCGACCCGGCCCTTCTACATCATCTCCAAGCTGGCCGGCGACGAGCGCCTGGCCCTGGCGAAAGGCGACGGCGGCAAGGTGGTGCTACAGCCGTTGGTCGGCGCCTTCGAGCAGTTGTGGACGGCGCAGGACAACGCGAAGGACGGTTCGGTGCTGCGGCACCTGGCCAGCGGGCTGGCCCTGACCTATCGAACCCGGCGCCACTCGACGCCCAGGGCCGGCGGCTACGAGACGCCCGAGGGGGTCGTGCACCTGACGCCGTTCGTTCCCGGCGAGGTGCGGCAGGTCTGGCGGGCCGAAGCGGTGAACGGCTGGGTCGCGCTGAACACCCGGCTCGACTGGGAGCGCAAGCTGAACGTCTATCGCTCCGACCCGGGCGGCGACATCGGCGTCTACCCCTGGGATCGCGGCGCCAACAACGAGTGCTGGGACCTGCGGGTCGAGACCGGCCAGGCGATCGTCGCCGACATGCGGTACGTCGGGCAGGGGTCGGTCGAGCTCGAGTATCTGGCCGGGCGGCCGGGACCGGTCATGACGGTCGACAACCGCGCGGGCGACACGCTGCTGACCGACGTGCGCTGGGCGGCGCGCAGCTACAGGATAGAGCGTGCGTTCGTCATCGACGAGGCCAGCAAGCGCGGCGGTCTGCCGGCGCTGGGGCCGGTCTTCGGTTTCCACCTCGCCGCGGAGGGCGCCCCCGACCGCCAGGTTCTGGAGCGCCCGATCGGTCCCATGACGGAGGGGCGTTCCGATGACCTGGAACTGGAGATGGTGGACGACCCGGCGCAGGTGCTGATCGAGGTTCCGCCGGGACGGGTCTATGGCTACCAGGTGGTGGTCGAGTACGCCCGGGTCGTCGCCCCGTTCACCGCGACCCTGAGCCTGGGCTCGTCGGTCTCCGGCCGTATCTCCGGCGAGGCGGTGATCAAGGGGCGGTTCTTCGGCGTCAATCCCGTCCGCAGCGAGATCCAGGTGCTGGACCTCACCGCGGTCGGCGTCGATGGGGGACAGGGCGACCTGGTCGGCTCGCTGGAGCCGGCCTAGGCGGGCCTGCCTAGAGGGCCCCTCGCGCGTCGCAGCCACAGTTCGGCGACGATCAGGTTGGGAACCCAGGCCAGGAACGAGATGGCGCGGTACCAGGGCAGGAACGGCAGGTCGAGGACCATCACCAGCGGCAGGTAGAGCCGCAGGGTGACGGCCGCCAGGGTCAGGGCCCAGGAGCGGATCATCCAGCGGCGGTGCTCGACAAAGCGCCCCCGCACGGCCGCGCGCCAGCCCAGGACGTTGACGGCGATCCAGATGACCGCGAGCAGGCCGAAACCCGCCGTGGCGATCGGTCCGGCGTGGGAGCCGGGCGCCAGGACCAGGCCCGCGACGCCGCCGACCAGGCATCCCAGCACATAGACCCGGCCGGTCCAGCGATGCGGCGAGGCCGCGCCCCGGCGCAGGGCGGGGATGAATTGCAGCGACCCCAGCACCAGCGCGGTGACCGAGCCGGCGATGTGGATGAACAGCCACGGAACCCCGCGCGGATTGCCCAGCGCCTGGGCCGGGGTCTGGGGCGGGCTTAGCAGGTAGCGCGCGGAATAGGCGGCGATCCCCAGGCAGAGAAGGCCGATGACGATCCAGGCGAGGCGGGCGCGCCAGGACATGGGCGCTGGGTGGGGCGCTGGCTGGGGCGCGGGTCGGAGGGCGGCGGTCGTGGCGGTCAAGGTGAAGCGTCCCCGTTGCGATTTGGCGCAACCTCGTTGCCGGACGGACGGCGGCTCGCTAGGCCTTGCTTCGCGAACGGCGCCGGGGCTGCGCGAACGGGACGGCATGGACAGCGGGACGGACAGGGCAGGCGGGAGCGCGGCCGCGCGACGGTGGGCGATCGATCTGGCCATGCTGGTGGCGATCGGCCTGGTGATGGGGTTCCTGGGCCCGTTCGCCTCGGAGCGCGCGCCGGTGGTGCAGCGCTATGTCTACTGGATGATCTGCATGGTCGGCGGCGGGCTGATCGGCATCGGCGTGGACGCCGTTCTGAACCGGTTCGTGCCCGCGACCTGGCCCCGGGTGATCGTGGTCTCGGTGCTGATGACGCCGCTGGTGTCGCTGTTCGTGCTGACGACCGAGCACTTGGTCATGGGCGGGGCTTTCAAGCCGCACGGCTATGTGCGCCTGCTCTGGCAGGTATGGCCGATCTCGCTGGCGGTGATGGTGGTGCGGGCCCTGGCCTGGCGACGGGCGGCCGCGCGGGTCGAGACCCGGACCGTCATCGCCCCGCCGCTGCCGCAGGCCGAGGCGGCGTTCCGCCGGCGGCTGTCGGCCAAGCGGCGCGGGGCGCGGCTGATCGCGGTCGAGGCGCACGACCACTACCTGAAGGTCCATACCGACGCCGGCGTCGAGATGATCACCCTGCGCTTCAGCGAGGCCCTGGAGGAGCTGGCGCAGGCCCATGGCTGGCGCGTCCATCGCTCGTGGTGGATTGCGGCCGAGGCGGTGGAGGCGGTGCGCTGGCGGCGCGGCGTGGGCGAGGCCAGTCTCGCCGGCGGTCTCGTCGCGCCGGTCAGCCGCACCCACGCGCCGGTGCTGAAGGACGCCGGCTGGTTCTAGGCGCCATCAACCGTCATCCCGGACAAGCCCTGCGGGGCTTTCCGGGATGACGAGGAGAATGATCCTCACGCCAGGACCGGCATCTTCTCCAGCAGCTTGTCCAGCGTCACCGGGTACTCGCGCACCCGCACGCCGGTGGCGTTGTAGACGGCGTTGGCCACCGCCGCGCCGACGCCGCAGATGCCCAGCTCGCCCACGCCCTTGGCCTTCATCGGCGAGGACATCGGGTCGGTCTCGTCCAGGAAGATCACCTCCTGGTGCGGGATGTCGGCGTGCACCGGCACCTCGTAGCCGGCCAGGTCGTGATTGACGAAGAAGCCGATGCGCTTGTCGACCACCAGCTCCTCCATCAGCGCCGCGCCGGCGCCCATGACCATCGCGCCGATCACCTGGCTGCGGGCCGATTTCGGATTGAGGATCCGGCCCGCCGCGCAGACTGCCAGCATCCGGCGGATGCGGATCTCGGCGGTGTCGGCGTCGACGCCGACCTCGACGAAGTGGGCGCCGAAGGTCGACTGCTGGTGGGTCTTGGTGAGGTCGCCGTACTCCATGAAGTCCTCGGCGGTGACCGGGCCCGAGGCGGCGGCCTGTTCCAGCGGCAGGCTCTGGTTGCCCAGCTTCACCCGGCCGTCGGCGAACTCGGCCTTGGCGGGATCCAGGCCCAGCTTGCCGGCCACGGCCTCGCGCAGTTTCACGCAGGCGGCGTAGACCCCGGCTGTCGAGCTGTTGGCGCCCCACTGGCCGCCCGAACCGGCCGAGACCGGGAAGCTGGAATCGCCCAGGCGGACGTTCACGCGGGTCAGCGGCACGCCCATCATCTCGGCCGCGGTCTGGGCGATGATGGTGTAGCTGCCGGTGCCGATGTCGGTCATGTCGGTCTCGACCGTGACGACGCCGCTGGTCTCCAGCCGCACGCGGGCGGCCGACTTCATGACGAGGTTGTTGCGGAAGGCCGCCGCCACGCCCATGCCGACCAGCCAGCGGCCGTCGCGGACCTGGCCGGGCTTGGCCCGACGGCTCCAGCCGAACTTGTCGGCCCCGGTGCGCAGGCACTCGTTCAGCCGCCGCTGCGAGAACGGCCGGCTGGGCTTTTCCGGATCGACCTGGGTGTCGTTGATCACGCGGAAGTCGACGGGGTCGATCCCCAGCTTCTCGGCCAGTTCGTCGACCGCCACCTCCAGCGCCATCAGGCCGGGGGCCTCGCCGGGCGCGCGCATGGCGTTGCCCTCGGGCAGGTCGAGCACCGCCAGCCGGGTTTTCGTCATGCGGTTCTCGCCCGCATAGAGCAGGCGGGTCTGCTGCACGGCCGTCTCGGGCCCGCCGCCGGGCAGGTCGCCCGACCAGCTCTCGTGGCCGATGGCGGTGATCTTGCCGGCGCGGTCGGTCCCGATGCGGATGCGCTGGATGGTCGCCGGCCGGTGGGTGGTGTTGTTGAACATGAAGGGCCGCGTCAGGGCCACCTTCACCGGCCGTCCCGCCGCCTTGGCGCCCAGGGCCGCCAGGATGGCGTCGGCCCGCACGAACAGCTTGCCGCCGAAGCCGCCGCCGATGAACGGCGACATCAGCCGCACGTTCTCGCGCGGGATGCCCAGGGTCTTGGCGACGTCGCCGGCGCCCCAGGCGATCATCTGGTTCGAGGTCCACAGGCTGAGCTTGTCGCCCTTCCAGGCGGCGATGCTGGCGTGCGGCTCCATCATCGCGTGGCCATGGTCGGGCGTGGTGTAGGTCTCGTCCAGTTTCACCGGCGCGGCGGCGAAGGCGGCCTCGAAGTCGCCGACCGCACTGTCGGGCCCGCCGTCCTTGGGCTTGGTCGCGCCGTCCTTGACCGAGGCCAGGTCGAAGTCGCCCTTGGCGCGCTCGTAGTCCACCTTCACCAGGCCGGCGGCGGCGCGGGCCTGTTCGAAGGTCTCGGCGACCACGATGGCGATCGCCTGGTGGTAGTGCTGGATCTCGGGGCCGCCCAGCAGCATTGCGGTGTTGAAGTCGCCCTTGGTCAGCTTGCCGGCCTCGGCCGCGGTGACGATGGCCAGCACGCCCGGCGCGGCCTTGGCGCGCGAGGTGTCCATCGAGACGATGCGCCCCTTGGCGATCGCCGCGCCGACCACATAGCCATAGGCGATGTTCGGGATCGCGTCGTGGCGTTCGTAGGCGTAGGGGGCGCGGCCGGTGGTCTTCAGCGGGCCGTCGATGCGGTCGACCGGCTTGCCGACCACCTTCAGCTGGTCGATCGGGTTGGTGGTGGCGGGGGTGTCGAATTTCATCGCTTAGGCCCTCGCTTCGGCCACGGCCGCGCCGATGGCGCGCTGCGCCAGGGTCAGCTTGAACGCGTTCTGGGAGGTGGTCCGGGCGCCGGCCAGCAGGCCCTCTGAGGCGGCTTTCGCGCCGCGCGGCAATAAGCTTTCCGCCGCCTCCACCCGCCAGGGCTTGTGGGCGACGCCGCCCAGGGCGATGCGGCCCGAACCGTCCTTGTGGATGACGCTGGCCACCGACACGAGCGCGAAGGCGTAGGAGGCTCGGTCGCGCACCTTGCGATAGGCGTGGACCCCGCCGATGGGCTTGGGCAGGGTCACCGAGGTGATCAGCTCGCCGCGCGCCAGGGCCGTTTCGATCTGGGGCGTGTCGCCCGGCAGGCGGTGGAAGTCGGCGATCGGGATCGAGCGCTCGGTCCCGTCCGGGGTCACCGTCTCGACCGTGGCGTCCAGCACGCGCAAGGCCACGGCCATGTCGCTGGGATGGGTGGCGATGCAGGCCTCGCTGGCGCCCAGGACGGCCAGGCTGCGGGTGAAGCCGCCGATCGCCGAGCAGCCCGCGCCGGGGGTGCGCTTATTGCAGGGCATGTTGGTGTCGTAGAAGTACGGGCAGCGGGTGCGCTGCAGGAGGTTGCCGGCGGTGGTGGCCTTGTTGCGCAACTGGCCCGAGGCGCCGGCCAGCAGGGCGCGCGACAGCACGCCGTAATCCTTGCGCACGCGCTTGTCGGCCGCCAGGTCGGTGTTGCGCACCAGGGCCCCTATGCGCAGGCCGCCGCCCTTGGTCGGCGCGATCTCGTCCAGCTTCAGGCCGTTGATGTCTACGAGGCGCGCGGGCGTCTCGATTTCAAGCTTCATCAGGTCGAGCAGGTTGGTGCCGCCGGCGATGAAGCGGGCGGTCGGGTCGGCGGCGACGGCCGCGGCGGCTTCGCGCGGGCTCTTGGCGCGCTCGTAGGTGAAGGCCCTCATGCCTTGCCCTCCGCCACTTCGGCCACGGCCGCGACGATGTTGGAATAGGCCCCGCAGCGACAGATGTTGCCGCTCATCCGTTCACGCAGCTCGTCTTCGCTGAACTGGACCTTGGCGTTGAGGTCGGCGGTGACGTGGCTGGGCACGCCGGCCTTGATCTCGTCGAGCACCGCCTTGGCCGAGCAGATCTGGCCCGACGTGCAGTAGCCGCACTGGTAGCCGTCGTGCCGGACGAAGGCCGCCTGCAATGGGTGGAGCTTCTCCGGCGTTCCCAGACCCTCGATCGTGGTGATCGCATCGCTCTCGTGCATCACCGCCAGCGACAGGCAGGAATTGATCCGCCGGCCGTCGACGATGACCGTGCAGGCGCCGCACTGGCCGTGGTCGCAGCCCTTCTTGCTGCCGGTCAGCTTCAGGTGCTCGCGCAGGGCGTCCAGCAGGGTGGTGCGGGTGTCGAGCTCCAGGCTCTGGGGCTGGCCGTTGACCGTGAAGGACACCTTCATCAGCGTGGGCATGACCGAAGGGGCCGGCTCGGCGGGCGCGGCGTCGGCCAGGCCCGGGGCGGCTACAACGCCTACCGCGGCGCCGGTCGCCATCACTTCGCGCCTGGAAAGCTGAAGGTCGTCGAGTATCGCCATCCCATCCTCCGGTCCTCCACGCGCCAAGGGGCCGCGATTAAAGCGGCTGGGCGCGCGGGCGGTTTCGTCGCGGGTGTCGGCCCAGCGAAAGACGCGAAGCGTAACAGCGGCGGGGACGGCGTATTAGTCGCCTGGCGGTGCATGGGGTGTTGAGCGCTGCTCAACAATCCAGATCGGGTTTCGCGCGTTCGGGCGGTCGTCCCGGAGCGATCGGAGCGGTCGCGGCGTTGTCCTGGCGACCAAGATGGAGATCGCATGGACCTCGACACCAAGCCCGACACTCACCCGGACCAACAGCCCAAGCCGGTCAAGCGCAAGCACGTCAAGGTGCTGGCCCTGGTCGCGCTCGTCATCGCCGTGTTGGCGGTGGTGATGTTCGTCGGCTTCAACACCTTCTACGCGGTGGAAGCGACCTAGGGGTCCTAGGCTTCGCCCTTGCCGCCGCCCGAGCGCTGGAACAGTTGCAGCGTGCGCAGCATCGACAGGCGGGCGCTGTCGGCGTGGTGGCCGCTGGGAGCGACGAAAGCGTGGCCGGCGTCGTACTGGAAGATCGGCAGGTCGGGATGGGCCGTCTCGATCGCCGCCACGTCGGCCGGCGGGATCATCTCGTCGGTCTTGCCGAAGTGCAGGATGGTCGGGACCTTGGGCGTCTCGTCGCGATAGCGCACGATATCGCCGCCGTAGAAGCACGAGACCGCCGCCACCCCGTGGGCGCGGGTCGAGGTCAGCCAGGCGGTGGTGCCGCCGAAGCAGAAGCCGAGGACGAACACCGGCCCCTCCAGCGCGTCGATGGCGGCCTGGACGCGCGGAACGCTGGCCGCGCCCCAGCCGGCCTGCTCGCCCAGCGCCATGCGCTGATCGAGGATCGCAGGCTCGGTGTTGAGTTCGGGCCAGGGGGCGTCGGCGCTGTCCAGCAGGTCGGGGGCGATCACCTCGTAGCCGTGCTCGGCCAGGCCTTCGCTGAACTCGCGGATGTGCGGGGTGATACCCCAGATGGCGTGCAGCACGACGAGGCCGCCGCGGCGGGCCTCGCCCGGCTGGACGTGGAAGGCCGACAGCGGGCCGCCGTCACGGTCGCACAGGGCGATGCGGGTTCCGGTGGTGCTCATGCGCCGGCCCCGCCAAGGGAGGCGGCGACCTCCTCGAACAGCGCCACGGTGCGCTCGCGAGCCAGTTCGGCGTCGGCGAGGTCGCTGTCGGGACGGCCGTCGTTGTTGAAGCCGTGGCCGCTGGCTTCGTAGACATGGACCGGAACGTCGGGGTGCGTGGTCCAGATGGCCGCCTTCGTGGCCTCGGCGTCGATGTGCGCGTCCTGGGCGCCCAGGTGGACGATCACCGGACAGTGCAGCGGCAGGGCGGCGTTGGCCCGCACCTGGCTGCCGTAATAGCTGGAGCCGGCCGCCAGGCCTTCCAGCTTCGAGGCCGCCAGCCACACCAGCGAACCGCCCATGCAGTAGCCGACGGCGAACACCGGACCCTTGTCCTTCAGGGCGTCGATGCAGGCCTGGATGTCCGACAGCATGGCCGGCATGCCCACCTTGCCGACGGCGGCGACGCCGTTCTGGAAGCCTTCGGGGTCGTGCTCGGCGACATAGCCGGGGGTGACGCGGTCGAACAGCGATGGCGCGATGGCCTCGTAGCCGCGCGCGGCCCAGCGCGCGAGGTCGGCCTGCACGTACTGGTCAAGGCCGAAGATCTCCTGGATCACCACCACCCCGCCCTTGCGCGGACCTTCGGGCTGCACGCTGAGGGCGGAGAACTCGAAGCCGTCGATGGCGGAGGTCAGGGTCAGGGTCTGCGACATGGGATCTCCGGCGTCTTCGAAGCGTCTTGCGGGCGCGCGCATCCAGAACCGCGCCGCCCTTCCGGTCAAGGCGCGCCGTCGTCGAAGTCCATCAGCCGGACGTGCGGGACCTGGGCGCGGATCATGTCCGGCAGGTCCTCGCTTGCACGGCCCACGTTCAGCGGATCGCTCACGCCGCCTTTCCCGAGCGGTCGGCGAACAGGTGCGGCGCGCGGCGGTGGATGGCGCTCCGCAGCGCCTTTCGGGACTGGTCCAGGCTGGTGGCGTCGATATCGACCACGAACGGACCATTGCGGCCCGAGACCTGCTGCTCGACGACTGGCGGCGGCGTCAGGATCAGCCGCAGCACGCGGCCGTCCTCGCCCAGGTCCTCGAACTTGGCCGACAGGATGCGCGACCAGGGCAGGAAATAGAGCGGGTCCTTGCGCGCGTCGCGCCAGCTGAGGCCGTCGCCGGCGATGATGATGCGCGGGGTCCGGTCGCGCATGACAAAGGGCGTGCTGATCAGGCACCAGGCCCCGAGCAGGATCGGGAAGATCCATGGCGGGTGTTCGCCCTGCACGCTGCGCCAGCCCATCCAGCCGGCGATGACCAGCAGGACGGCGGCCGAACTCAGCGCGGACTTGCGCCAGTCGCGGCGCACCAGAAGCGGGCCCGCCTCGGCGATGTCGGTCACGGCGTGATCCTCACCGCGGCGCCGTCGCGCACCAGCGTCCAGACCTCTTCTATCTCGGGATCGGCGAGCGCTATGCAGCCGTCGGTCCAGTCCTGGCCCTTGTAGAGCGCCGAGAGCGCGCCGCGGCCGTTGGGCAGGCCGTGGATCATGATGTCGCCGCCGGGATCGATCCCCTTGGCGCGGGCCGCCGCAGTCTGGGCCGGGGTCGGGTAGC
The DNA here is from genome assembly GCF_036889365.1 of Caulobacter sp. CCNWLW153. Taxonomy (NCBI): domain Bacteria; kingdom Pseudomonadati; phylum Pseudomonadota; class Alphaproteobacteria; order Caulobacterales; family Caulobacteraceae; genus Caulobacter; species Caulobacter sp. CCNWLW153. The sequence goes on along the minus strand of NZ_JBAKFV010000012.1, from coordinate 68,301 downwards.
CGATGCGCAGGGCCAGGTGATAGCGGCTGCGCGGGTTGCGGCCGGTGATGCGGTAGTCGCCCTCGGGCGTGCGCCGATCGCCGGAGCGGACCTTGGGCGCGAGACCGCCGCCGCCCAGCGAGATCGCATAGGTCCGAACCAACCGGTCGCCGGCATAGAGGCTCATGCGATGGGCGGCCTTCTCGACCACGATGCGATCCACCGAGCCCTCGACGGCCGGCGGCCCGGCGGCGGTCGCGCCGCAGCCGGCCAGGGCCAGGACCGCCAGGGCGGCGAGAACGGGGCGCATGCGGAAGTCTTTTTGCCTCAGTCCGTCGCGCCCAGCCGCTCGCGCAGCATCTTGACCACGTCCGCCTTGCTGATCGGCGGCGACAGCATGGTCTCACCCGGGGCCATGCCCGAGATCAGCCGCACCGTGGCCGGACCGTCGACAGTCACGTCGGAGATCTCGACGCGATAGGCGCCGAGAACCAGCTCGCCCTTGCCGTCCTCGATCTGGACGATCTGGGGATCGCTGTCGGAAAGGGCCTCGCGGCTGGCGCCGGCGACGACCTGGAACTCGACCACGCCGTCGCGCAGCTTGCCGTCGGGCGAGATCCGGCCCTGCACAGGTCCGCCGTAACGCAAGCCCAGCAGTTCGGTGAACGGCGCGGTCGCTCCCGACTTGGTGTACGGCGCCGGCGCCAGCAGCTTCTCGGGGCGGCCGGCCTCGGAGATCTGGAAGACGCTGCCGGGGCGCAGGCCGTCGGCGTAGGACCGGGTCAGGGTCTCGAAGCGGCCGTCGTCGTCCTTGTCGGCGAAGCAGTAGACATCGCCCGCCGCGGGCTTCTGGCGGCGGCAGTAGATGGTGCGACCGTCGATCACGGCCGGCCACAGCGTCTCGCCGGCGGCGCCCAGGCGGGGCTTGTCGTCGGGCGTCTTGGTCAGGGTCACGCCAGGCGCGGGCCGCACCACCTGCACGCCGATCACGGCGCGCTGGTCGACCGAGCGGGCGGCGAACGGTTCGAGCGCCTGCTCGACCACCAGTCGCGACTGCGGCGGGGCCTTGTCGAGCATCGGGGTCAGGCTCTGCTGCACGCCGGGGGGCAGGTCGTCCCAGGTCTTGGGGAGCTGGAAACGGATCGGCGGCGAGGCCGACGTCTGCCGGTTGGCGCCGGCCGGCGGGATCTTCAGCGGCTCGCGCTGGACCGGGGGGATGGCCAGCGGCGGCGCGGCCGGCTTGGCCTGCTGGGCGGCGGCGGGAAGGGCGGCCAGGCCGGCGGAGGCGAGTCCGGCGGCGGCCAGCAGAATGGCGGTGATCGAGCGGCTCATCGGTACACGTAGGTGGTCGTGGTGGTGATCGACAGCGTCACGCGGTCGACCTGAGCGGGGATGGCCTCGACCACGCGGTAGCGCAGGTCGCCCTCGGGGGTCAGGCCGAGCACATCGATGCGCGAGCCGCGGACCGTGATGCTGGCCGGCTTGTCCTCACCTTGCAGCGGGCGGGTGGCGCCGCCGTTGCGGATGGCCTGGAAGCCCAAGGGGCTTTCGAAGGCGGGCTGGACGGTGACCGTGCCGGGCTTGACCGGTTCGCCTTCCTTGGCCCGGGGAGCCTGGGCGTTCCAGATCAGGCCGAAGTCGACCGAAGGCCCTTCGGCATAGGGCGTGCGCTCGTAGGCGACCGAGGTCTCCAGCGGCTTGGGCGCGCCCAGGGTGAACACGAACAGGGCCACGTTCATGAACGGCGAGCCCGACGGCCGCACCTGATCGAAGTCGCCGTCGGCGTCGATGTCCTCGAAGCACGAGAAGGTTGCGCTGGACCACCAGCGCTTGCCCTCGCTCACCGCGCAGTAGGCGAAGCCGCCTTGCGAGGGCACGCCGAACATCTTGGCGCCGGCGGGGAAGACGGTGGCCTTCTTACCGCTGCCCAGGGTCGCCTGGGCGGTCAGGCGCGCGGCGCGCGGGGCGACGGCCTGCTGCACGAGAAGCGGCTCGCCCTTCTTGGCGACCTGCACGCCCTCGGGCGCGGTCGTCGGCAGGATGACGTAGCTGGCCGACTGCGTGCGGGTCTGGGCGGCGGCCGGGCCGCCGACGGCGGCGAGGGCCGCCAGCAGGGCGCCGCCAACCCAAGCGGCGCGCCCGAACGATACTGATTTCACGCTGAGCCAAGCTCCCCCGAACAATTGCGGTGAAGCTTGGCTGAAACGCGAACTATTTCAAGTCCGCAATCAAACGTTGAAGCGGAAGTGCATCACGTCGCCGTCCTTGACGACGTATTCCTTGCCTTCCGAGCGCATCTTGCCGGCTTCCTTGGCGCCCGCCTCGCCGTTCAGCTTGACGTAGTCCTCGTAGGCGATGGTCTCGGCGCGGATGAAGCCCTTCTCGAAGTCGGTGTGGATCACGCCGGCCGCCTGCGGGCCGGTGGCGCCCACAGGGATCGTCCAGGCGCGGGCTTCCTTGGGGCCGACCGTGAAGTAGGTCTGCAGGCCCAGGAGCTTGTAGGCCTCGCGGATCAGGCGGTTGAGGCCCGGCTCTTCCAGGCCCAGCGTCTCGAGGAACTCGGTGCGCTCGGCCTCGTCCAGCAGGGCGATCTCGCTCTCGATCTGGGCCGAGATGACCACGCTCTTGGCGTTGTCGGTCTTGGCGCGCTCGGCCACCAGGTCGGAGAACTTGTTGCCCTTGTCGGCGCTGGCTTCGTCGACGTTGCAGACATAGAGGGCCGGCAGCGAGGTCAGCAGCTGCAGCATGGCCCAGGCCTTGGCGTCTTCCTTGTCGATCTGGGCGGCGCGGGCCGGCCGGCCGGCGCGCAGCTGCTCCAGCGCCAGGTTGATCAGGCGCAGGGTGGCGATCATTTCCTTGTCGCCGCCGCTTTTGGCGCGCTTCTCGACGTTGGGCAGGCGCTTTTCCAGGCTTTCCAGGTCGGCCAGCATCAGCTCCATCTCGATGATCTCGAGATCGGCGATCGGGTCGATGCGACCTTCGACGTGGGTGATGTCGCCGTCCTCGAAGCAGCGGGCCACGAAGGCCACGGCGTCGCAGTCGCGGATGTTGGCCAGGAACTGGTTGCCCAGGCCTTCGCCCTTGCTGGCGCCGCGGACCAGACCGGCGACGTCGACGAAGTTGATGCGGGCCGGGATGATTTCCTTCGAGCCGGCGATGGCGGCCAGGGCGTTCAGGCGCGCTTCCGGCACGGCCACGTCGCCGGTGTTCGGCTCGATGGTGCAGAACGGATAGTTGGCGGCCTGGGCCGACGCCGTCTGGGTCAGGGCGTTGAACAGGGTGGACTTGCCGACGTTGGGCAGGCCGACGATGGCGACTTTCAGGGCCATGGAACTCTCGTGAATTTCGTTGGGCGGGCGCTTAGCACGGATCGCGCCGGAAGTCCGCCCTCACCACATCGGATCGATGTCCGCGCCCTTCAGGGCCTCGGCGATGCGCTGGCGGGTGGCGTCGGTGACGTCGTCGGGCAGGGCGTCGGGGTGGAACCAGCCGATCTCGTGGATCTCGCCCTGCTGCGCCGCTTCGCACGGCTCCCAGGCGTGGACGCGGTAGAAGAGGACGTGGTCGCCCGGATGGCGCGGCTCGTTGCTGTGCACCGACAAGAGGGTGGGGCGGCCGATGACCCGCACGCCGGCCTCTTCCTGCATCTCGCGGACCAGCGAGGTCTCGGCGATCTCGCCGCGCTCGACCCCGCCGCCCGGCAGGTACCAGCCGGGGACATAGGTGTGCTGGATCATCAGCACGCGGCCTTCTTCGTCGGTGACGAGGCCGCGCACGCCCAGCGTCAGGCCCCGGGTCATGCGGAACCAGGCGTAGATGAAGGGGCGGGTGTAGGGTTCGACTTTACGGCGCCAGAGCATGGCGCGCAGGCTAGGCTGTTTCGGCGGCGAGGGGCAGGCCTTGCTCCACCGAACATTGGCCGCTAAAGCCGGAGGCGAGGAAACAACAACCAAGCCGGAGCGGCGCCAACATGCTCGCGATCCTGATCATCGCCATCTTCCTGGGCGTCATCGTCGGCCTGAACGCCTTCGAGTTCGGCCGCATCGACTAAAGGCGAAGGCCTTCCGGGGCCACGCGTCTCTAATATTCTCCCGTCATTCCCGCCCTTGTGGCGGGAAGCCCTGGTTCCGCTCGCACGTGAAGCGCCAGCGACGTGCTTGGCGCGTCGCCCCTTTCGCACTTGCGGCTGACAGAGAGTTTCCCGCCACAAGGGCGGGAATGACGGGATAGTATAAAGCGGACTTTCGCCGCTCTCTAATCCCCCACCCGCGCCATCAGTCGCCGGCCGCCGGCGCGCATCAGGAAGCGGGTCTCGGCGTTGGCCGGGATGCGGGGGTCGTCCCACAGCGCCAGCTGCAGCCAGGCCTCGACGCGCAGGCGGCGGGTGAGGCCGCGCGCCGTCTCGAAGGCGTCGCCCAGTTCGCGCACGGCCCGGGCCTCGACGGCCTCGGCCACCGCCTCGCCGTCGGCCAGCATCGGGTCGGCCCCGGCCAGAACCCAGGCGCGCACGTCCTCGCGGGCCTCGGGCGACGGCGACAGCTCCTCGGCGAAGAACAGCGGCCAGTGGGCCAGCGGGCGGCGGCCTGCGGAAAGGTCGCCGGCCGCCAACTCCAGGGCGCGGCTCAGAAGCTGGTCGCGGGCCACGGGCGAATGGGCCAGATCCTCGGCGTGCAGGGCCAGGCGCGTGGCGGTCTCGCGCGGCGAGGCGCCGGAAGAGGCCTGTTCCACATGGTCGGCGGCGGCCAGCAGCGCGGCCGCGGCGGCGGTGCTCAGGCCATGGCCGGGACTGGGGCAGGGGCCCGGTGCTTCGTCAGCCCTCATTGCGCACCGCCAGCACCTTGATCGAGCGCACCCGGCCGCCGGTTTCCGCCCACGAAAAGCGCTGGCCGGGCTTGAGGCCCAGCAGCGCAGCCCCGACCGGGGCGGTGACCGACACGCGATGCTCGTCGATGCTGGCCTCGTGCGGCAGGCAGAGGCGGATGGTGCGCGTCCGGTCGCGGTCGAGGTCGTGATAGTCGACCTGCGAGCCCAGTCGCACGCGGTTGGCGGCCAGGGCGCCCTCGACCACGGCGGCGCGTTCGAGCTCGACGGCCAGCAGGGCCTGGCCCGGCGCGGCGCTGGGGTGGGCCACCAGGGCGGCGAGAGCGTCGTAGTCCTCGGCGCAGACGGTGATCGGCGGACGCGGATCGCGTTTGGAGCCAAGTGGGGGGACAGGCGGGGAGGCGGGCATCGAAGCGCTCCTGGCGTTTGGCCATGCGGCATGGCGCGGCGTCGCAGCCGTCGCCGCACGCCGTAGTAATTGGGTTATGGGCGCAAGTTTTCTGGACCTCGACCGGTTATGTGTCGAAGTCTTGCGCAACGCTGTTGTCTATCTGATTTTCGTCCCGAGCCCGGCGCAGGCGCGTCGATAGGGGCTCGGGACTAGGCTCCTGCGATGAGGTGGCCCGCCCTATGCTGCTCGCGATTGAAGAATTCGATGCGATACATGGTGGCGGCATCATAGGACAGGCAGCGCTGCTGTCAAATCAGGCAGATGGCGGCGAGCATGGTTCGCACGACGTGGGTCGCCGAGGCGGCCTGCTGTTTTCCCCGCGCGCCGAAGAAGCAGCTGGTCTGGTTCGAGAACTCCGCTCACCTGCCGCCGCACGAGGAGCCCGGCAAGTTCCTGGTCGAACTGGTCGACAAGGTGCGGCCGCTGGCGGTGGAGAAGTCGGCGAAGTAGGAAGGCTGCATGTCCAGCTCTTCCTCCTCCCCATCCTCGCGCGGCGGCGCGCTCGTCACCGGCGCCGGACGTCGGATCGGGCGGGTGCTGGCGCTGGAGGCGGCGCGGGCGGGGTACGATGTGGCGGTGCATTACCGCGCCGCGCGGGACGAGGCCGAGGCGGTCGTGGCGGAGATCGCGGCGCTGGGCCGTCGGGGCGTCGCCGTGCCGGGCGAGCTTGCCGATCCGCACATCGGCGAGGCCCTGGTCGGGGCGGCGTCACGGGCGATCGGGCCGCTGGCCCTGCTGGTCAATTCGGCCTCGACCTTCGAGGACGATCGGGTCGACGACCTCACGGCAGGCAGCTGGAACCTGCACATGGACGCCAACCTGCGCGCGCCGGTGCTGCTGGCCCAGGCCTTCGCCGCCGCCCTGCCGGCGGGCGCCAAGGGCCTGGTCGTCAACCTGGTCGACCAGCGGGTGCTGAAGCCCAATCCGCAGTTCTTCAGCTACAGCGTCTCGAAGGCCGGCCTGTGGTGGGTGACGCGGACGCTGGCCCAGGCGCTGGCGCCGGCCATCCGCGTCAACGCCATCGGGCCGGGGCCGGTGCTGGCCTCGATCCACCAGGCGCCCGGCGAGTTCGAGGCCGAGGCGGCGGCCACGCCTCTGGGCGGCCCCGTCGATCCGGCCGAACTGGCCGCCGCGATGCGCTATCTCATTGACGCGCCGTCGGTCACGGGCCAGATGATCGCGGTCGACGGCGGCCAGCACCTGGCCTGGCGCACGCCCGACGTCCTAGGTTCCTGAAGGCCCCCGCCCTTGTCCGCCTCCCCCCTCTCCGAAACGCCGTTCCCGGCGCCCGCCCTGGCCCCAAAGACCGCCAAGGTCATCGTGACCAAGGTCTTCGTTCGCGGCCTCAAGGTCGACGCCCATATCGGTGTCTACGACCACGAGCACGGCCGCGTGCAGCCGCTGGTCATCGATGTCGAGCTCGACGTGGCCGCCAGTCACTGCGAGGCGCTGGGCGACACGGTGAACTACGAGACCATCCGCACCGCCGCCCAGGACATCGCCGCCGCCGGACACATCGATCTCGTCGAGACTTTCGCCGAGCGGCTCGCCCAGGCCTGCTTCGACGACCATCGCGTCACCCGCGCCCGGGTGCGGGTCGAAAAGCCCCTGGCCCTGGCGCCGCACGCCGCCGCCGCCGGCGTCGAGATCACCGCCGTCCGCGGGTGAGCGACCTTCTCCACAGCGCCCGCCTGGCTCCGTTCCAGCCCGAAACGGCCTGGAGCCTGGAGGGCGGGACGCTGGTGGAGCGCCGCGGCGGGCGCGAGCGCCGCTTCGACCTTGCCCATCTTCGCCGCTTTCGCCTGGCCATGCCGCGCGGGGGCGGACGGCGGCGCGCCCTGATGCTGAGCTTCGGTCGCCGGCGCGTGGCCATCGCCTCGCAGAGCTGGCGCGGGCCCGGCCTCTATGACGATCGGCTGGAGAGCTTCGCGCTGCTGGTCCGCGCGGTCGCCGCCGTCGGCGCTGATCTTGCGCCCCATGCCCGGTTCGAGACCGCCGGCTTCAAGCTGCGCGACGCCGTCACCCTGGTCGCCGGCCTGCTGGCGGTGGGGGCGGGGGCGCTGCTGATGCTGGCGATCTCGTCGTCGATGCGGGGCATGGCCATCGATCTGGCCGCGCGCATGGGCTTCCTGCTGCTGCTGATCTTCGCGGGCGCGCCCTGGCTGCCCCGGGGCGAGGCGCTGGATCCGCACGACCTGCCGGCGCGGTGGCTGCCCTAGGGGCCTTGCCGGGACCCGGCGCGCGCTCTACGTCCGAGGCCATGATCAGCTACCGACCATCCTTTCCCGACGACGGCGAGCGCGTCGTCGAGATCTGGCGCCGCGCCGTCGACGCCACCCACGATTTCCTCAAGCCCGAGGACCGGGCCGCCATCGAGGCCGAGGTCCAGGCCTTCCTGCCGACCGCGCCGATGTGGCTGGCGGTCGACGAGGCCGACGTCGCCGTCGCCTTCATGCTGGTGGACGGCGCGCACATGCAGGCGCTGTTCGTCGATCCCGACCATCGCGGGACGGGCGTGGGCCGCAACCTCGTCACCCTCGCCCTGGCCACGCAACCGAACCTGACCACCGACGTCAACGAGCAGAACGCCCAGGCCGTGGGCTTCTACGAGCGGATGGGCTTTGTGGTCACCGGCCGGTCCCCCGTCGACGGCCAGGGGCGGGCCTATCCGCTGGTTCATCTGCGCAAGGGCGGCTGATCGGGCTGTTCTTTCGGAAGCTTCATTTGCATCGGCGCGCGTTTTTGGCGAGCATCCGCCAAACATCGCCTTTCGATCCAGGAAGCCCGTGACCGACGTTCAGCCCGACCCCGCCGTCCCGTCCACCCCGCAGGACGACAAGACCCTGCCGATCATCGCCTACGCCTGCTACATCGCCGGCTGGGTGACGGGCATCTCGCCGGTCATCGGCGTGATCCTGGCCTATGTGTCCAAGGCCTCGGCGCCCGAATGGCTGCAGAGCCACTACGTCTTCCAGATCCGCACCTTCTGGCTGTCGCTGCTGTTCGGCCTGCTCGGCGTGCTGACCCTGATCATCGGCATCGGGGCCCTGATCCTGATCGCCGTGGGCATCTGGGTGACCGTGCGCGCCATCGTCGGCCTGTCGTGGCTGCTGAAGGGCGAGGCCTATCCGACGCCCCGCAACTGGATGCTCTGAGGCCCGATGAGCGACGTCGTCCAATCCGGCCCGCAGGCCGAGCGCCACGCCGAGGACAAGATCGTCCCGGCCGTGGTCTACGGCCTCTATCTGCTGGGCTTCAGCAACGGCCTGACCTTCTTCATCGGCCTGATCGTCGCCTATGTGCAGCGCGGCCAGGCCGGGCCGATCAACGAGAGCCACTACACCTTCGCGATCCGCACCTTCTGGCTGTCGATCGCCTGGTTCCTGCTCGGCGGGGCGCTGGTGCTGTTCGGCATCCCGCTGTCGCTGGTGCTGATCGGCGTGCCGATGATCATCGCGGGGGTGGCGATCATCTCGGCGATCAGCCTCTGGTTCGTCGTCCGCTGCATCGCCGGAATCGCCTTCCTGGTGCGCGGCGAGGCCTATCCGCGACCGCGCACGTGGTTGATTTAGAGGCAGGAACGCGCCTGGGCGCCCGCGCTGGCGACTTCCAGGTTATCAACGTTCCCCTGACAGGCGAGTATGCTCGACGCCGGTCGCCCGGTCCTATGACTTTCCGCCCCTGGCGGAAGTAAGTCGTGGAGGGGGCGACATGCTGGCTCGCATCGTAGGGATCATCTTGGGGCTGATCCTGACGACGTCGGGATACGTGATCTCAGGCCTGGGCACACTGGGGAGTTGGGCCTTCGGTTGGGATCTCGGCCCGTTCGAGCCGCATCGGACGACCGCCGGTTGGGCGGCGATGACGTTGGGGGGAATCCTTCTCGTCGCCGCCCTGCTGCCCCGCAAGGGGACGTCGCGTCGGGGGATGCGACGCAGGAAAGGGAGCGCTCGCGGGGGCGAGCGTTCCCTGACCAAACCCTTCGACATGGACGGGCCTCAAATGGACGGACCCGAGCCCGCCTCGCCGGTTTCGGCTATAGCGGCCCCCATGACGATCGTTCCCGCCGTTCAAGCCGCGCCTGCGCCCGCACCGACGCCCGTGGGCGCCACCGAGTTCGAAACCTTGCGCGCCGAGATGCTGGCCCTGTGCGGGTCGGAGGCCTGGAACCCCGCCGCCCGCGTGCTGGCCCGGCTGGTCCGCGCCGCCGAAAGCGACCGTGAGCGGACGATCGCCTATCGCGACCTCGGCGATTTCGCCACCGCGCAGGGCCGCCATGACGACGCCGCCGAGGCCTACGAGGAAGCCGTGTCCTACGCCCGCATGGTGCGGAAGGCGCGGCCGGGCGATCCGTCGGCGGACGAACTGCTGGCCGGCGCCCTGGCCGGGGTGGGCGACACCGCCGAGGCGGAAGGCCGCCTGAACGAGGCCCTTGCCGCCTTCGAGGAGGCGCTGGCCCTGCGCCGCTCGCCCGGCGGCCGTGAAGCCGCCGATCCCGGCGCGCAGCGGGCGCTGTCGGTGGCGCTGGAGCGGCTCGCCGACCTGCGCGAGGACCGCGGCCACCGCATGCGCGCCCTGGACCTCTATCGCGAGAGCTACGACGTCACCGCCCGACTGGCCGCCGCCGACCCGGCCCGATTCGGCCTCGACCTCGTCGCGACGCGGGCGCGGCTGGAGGAGATCGAGGCGCGGGTCGCGGGGTAGGGCCCTTTCTCCTCCCCCGTGAAGCGGGGGAGGCGGCGCGCTGCGGATACGCAGCGTGACGGAGGGGGGCGAGGGACGGAGCGCGGTGCGTGAGGCCGCCCCCTCCACCGCTTGGCGGGGGAGGAGAAAGGCCGCTTGTAGCCAAGCTTTCCGCCCGCCATCATCCGCCGCTTTCGGGGCTTGCGTCCCCGCATCGGGGGAAGTCATGGTCTATCTGCGCTGGCGGCGCTTCATCGAGATGGCGTCGCTGGATCGTCCGTGGCTGGGCGACCTGATGGAGAAGCGCAAGGGCGAGGCGTTCCGAGCCGCGCCGGTCGAGCGCTGGGACCAGGAGTATCGCGACGGCGTCTACGACCGGCTGCACCGCTCGGACCAGCGCCACCATCACCGCCTGCTGGCGGCCATGATCGCCGACCGCTGGCCCAGCCCCCGCGTGCTCGAGATCGGGGCCGGCGAGGGGGTGTTCTTCGAGGCCCTGCGCAATCACCGCCCGGCCCGCTATGTGGGCGTCGACTTCTCCGAGCCGGCCGTGGTCACTGGCCAAAAGCGCCTGTCGACCGAGATCGCCTCGGGCCAGGTCGAACTGCTGCTGGGCGACGGCCGCACCTTTCGCACCGATGAGGCCTTCGACGTGGTGGTGTTCTCCGAGTGCATCGAGCACCTGGGCGAGGTCGAGCCGCTGATCGAGCATTATCGGGCCATGCTGGCGCCCGGCGGAGCGGTCGGCTTGACCATGTGGCTGTCGCTCAAGCCGTTGCGCCTGTGGCGGCGGTTGAAGGCGATGGGACAGGTGTATGACGAGGCGGTGGTCAACACCCCCTGGGGCGGCGGCTGGCTGGTGGCGACGGTGGGGGTGAAGGAGTAGGAACCTCTCCCTGTGGGGGAGTGATCGCGAAGCCGGCGAACGTTTCGGAAGCTGAGAACGGCCCCCCTCCGGCCCTCCGGGCCACCTCCCCCAGGAGGGGGAGGATCTACGTGGCCAGATGCTCCCCCTCTGGGGGAGCTGTCGCGGAGCGACTGAGGGGGCCAGCCCCGGTCAAAGAAAAACCCCGGAGCGTCGCCGCTCCGGGGCCTATCAATTCAAAGCTCGAAACCAGCCTTTACGCCGGCACGACCTCTTCGCGACGCACGAGGGCCGCGTAGGCGTCCATCAGGCCCAGCGACAGCTTGCCGGGCGTGAAGGTGAACTCGCCGATCTCGGCCACCGGGGTGACTTCGGCGGCGGTGCCGACGATGAAGCATTCGCTGAAGCCGGCCAGCTCTTCCTTCTCGATGTGGCGCTCGACCACCTCGATCCCCTGGCCCTTGGCGATCTCGATCACCGTGCGACGGGTGATGCCGTCCAGGAAGCAGTCGGGCTTGGGCGTGTGCAGCACGCCGTCCTTGACGAAGAACACGTTGGCGCCGGTCGCCTCGGCCACGTAGCCGCGGTAGTCCAGCATCATCGCGTCGGTGTAGCCGTCCTTCTCCGCGGCGTGCTTGGAGATGGTGCAGATCATGTAGAGGCCGGCGGCCTTGGCGGCGACGGGGGCCGTCTTCGGGTCGGGGCGGTTGTACTTCGCCCAGGTCAGGCGGATGCCCTTGGCCTTCAGCGCCGGGTCGAAGTAGCTGGGCCAGTCCCACACGGCGATGGCCACGTGGATCTTGGTCTGCTGCGCCGAAACGCCGATCATCTCGCTGCCGCGCCAGGCGATCGGGCGCACGTAGCAATCGCTCAGGCCGTTCTTGGCGGCGGTCGCCTTGCAGGCCTCGTCGATCTCGGCCACCGTGTAGGGGATCTTGAAGTCGAGGATTTCGGCCGACTTGAAGAGGCGCTCGGTATGCTCGGTCAGCTTGAAGATCTCGCCGCCGTACATGCGCTCGCCCTCGAACACCGACGAGGCGTAGTGCAGGCCGTGCGTCAGTACGTGCACCTTCGCCTCGCGCCAGGGAACGAACTGGCCATCCAGCCAGATCCATCCGTCGCGATCATCGAAGGGAACGAGAGACATCGGTCCAATACCTCCTTATTTGGAACCCGGTCCTTAGACGCCCGAGGAGCCCGAAGGTCAAACGAAATGGACGCCCGAGCATGACGCCACACGCCGATCCCCGCCTGATCCTGCGCGAGGAGGAGCTCGACGGCGGCCTGGAGTTGATTCTCCTGGCCGAGGCGGCCCTGTGGGCGGCGGTCGACGGCGTGCTGGAGACGGAAGGGCCGGGCCTGGGGCGCTCGCATTGGCGCGCGGCCTTCCTGCTGCGCCGGCGTCCGGGCATCGGCGTGCAGGACCTTTCCAAGCTCACCAGCCTGTCGAAGCAGGCGGCCAGCAAGACCCTTTCGGACCTTCAGCGCCTGGGCCTGGCGGAAAAGGCCTCGGGCGATCTCGACGCGCGCCGCCGTCCGGCCGTGCTGACCGAGGCCGGCAAGGCCTTCGAGGCGCGGGTCAGCGAGCGGCTGCGGGCGCTCCTGGGCCGTGCCTATCGCACCGGCGGCCTCGACGGGGTGCCGGGGGCGCGGCGGATCCTGGCGGCCCTGGCTGGACCTCGCCAGGGGGTAGGCGTCAATCGAAGGGAGGCGCTGTGAGCCCCGAGGAAAGGCGCGACCGCCACCTTCTGGTCGTCGACGACGACGACCGCATCCGCGAACTGCTCAAGCAGTTCCTCAGCCGCGCCGGCTTCCGGGTCAGCGCCGCGGCCGACGCCGCCCACGCCGACCGCCTGATCGGGGTGATGGATTTCGACCTCCTGGTGCTCGACGTGATGATGCCGGGCGAGGACGGCTTCGCCTTCACCAGGCGGGTGCGGGCCAAGGGCGGCGAGGTCGGCCGCATGCCGATCCTGATGCTGACCGCGCGCGACACCACCGGCGACCGGATCGAGGGCCTGACCCACGGCGCCGACGACTACCTGGCCAAGCCGTTCGAGCCGCAGGAACTGCTGCTGCGCATCGAGTCGATCCTGCGCCGCGCCGCGCCCAAGCCCATGGGGCCGCTGGAGATCGTCATGGGCGACTGCGCCTTCATGCCCGATCGCGGCGAGCTGACCCGCGCCGGCGCCCCGGTGCGCCTGACCGAGGCCGAGGTCGCCCTGCTGCGCCGCCTGGCCCGCGCCCTGCACGAGCCGGTCGACCGCCTGGAACTGGCCCGCGACACCGCCGACGCCACCGGCCGCGCCGTCGACGTCCAGGTCACCCGTCTGCGCCGCAAGATCGAGCCCGACCCCAAGAACCCGAGGTACCTGCAGACCGTGCGGGGGGTGGGCTATCGGCTGGCGCCGGATTGATGGCTACGCATCAAAATCCTTCTCCCCTTGCGGGAGAAGGTGTCGGCGAAAGCCGACGGATGAGGGGTCTCTCAAACCGGTCCGCTGCGTTGCTCCTCCCCCGCATGCGGGGGAGGGGGACCACGAAGTGGTGGAGGGGGCGAGACTGGGCGGGGCAGCGGCGGTCGCCCCCTCCGTCACGCTGCGTATCCGCAGCGCGCCACCTCCCCCGTTGCACGGGGGAAGAGTAGATGCGCCTGCGCACCCGCCTGTTCATTCCGCGCCAGATCAAGCGCTGGCTGCCGACCTCGCTGTTCGGCCGGTCCCTGCTGATCATCGTGCTGCCGGTGGCGGTGATGCAGATCGCCGTCACCTGGGGGTTCTTCGACGCCCACTGGGAGACGGTGAACAGCCGCCTGTCCGAGGGGCTGGCCGGCGACATCGCCTGGGCCGTGGCCACCTACCAGGACGATCCCAGCCCCGCCGCCGTCGACCGCATGGCCCAGCGGGCCGAGGAGACGATGGACCTGTCGATCGCCCTGCTGAGGGGGCGCGAGCTGCCGACGGGCAAGCGGCCGGCCATGTTCGCCTCGCTCGACCGCTCGATGCAGCGGGCCCTGGAGGAGCGGCTGGACGAGCGGTTCTGGTTCGACGCCTCCAACCGCTACGCCGCCCACGTGCAGATCCAGGTGAAGGTCAGGGAAGGCGTGCTGCGGATCTACGCCCCCACCGACCGGGCCTTCGCCACCCAGGGACACATCTTCATCCTGTGGATGGTGGTGGCGACGATGCTGCTGACGGCCATCGCCATCCTCTTCATCCGCAACCAGGTGCGGGCCATCGAGCGCCTGGCCGACGCCGCCGACGCCTTCGGTCGCGGGGCCGACCACGAGTTCAAGCCGCACGGCGCGCGCGAGGTGCGCCAGGCGGCCCAGGCGTTCCTGGCCATGAAGGCCCGGATCCAGCGCCACATCGAGCAGCGCACGGCCCTGCTGGCCAGCGTAAGCCACGACCTGCGCACGCCGCTGACCCGCCTGAAACTGGAGATGGCCCTTTCCGAGCCCGGTCCGCAGGTCGAGGCCATGAAGCGCGATCTCTCCGAAATGGAGCACATGATCGACGAGTACCTGGCCTTCGCGCGGGGGGAGGGCGGCGAGGCGCTGCAGGAGATCGAGCTGGCGCCGCTGATCGCCGGCGTCTGCGCGGCCGCCGAGCGCGGCGGGGCGCGGGTCGAGACCGTGCTCGAGCAGGACCTGGTGGCCAACCTGCGGTCCAGCGCCTTCAAGCGGGCCCTGGCCAACCTGGTCGACAACGCCGCCGCCCACGGCGACACCGTCCGGGTGACGCTGGAGGCGCGGCTGACGGGCGGGGTGAGCATCATCGTCGACGACGACGGCCCGGGCATTCCCGAGGACCGCTACGAGGACGCCTTCAAGCCTTTCAACCGGCTCGACGAGTCGCGGAACCAGAACGAAAAGGGCGTGGGCTTGGGCCTGGCGCTGGCCCGGGACATGGCCCGCGGGCTGGGCGGGGACCTTGTGCTGGAGCGCTCGCCGATGGGCGGCCTGCGGGCGGTGATGAGACTGCCGGGCTAGAACGGTGCGGGAATGCGGCCCTGGATGAGGATCCTGGGCCTGGCTTCGGACGCGCGCTCGACCGACACGTCGTACATCAGGTGGACGCTGTCGCCGAGCGGCCGGGGATGGCGGCTGATCCAAAGGCTCCAGCGGCCGTCCTTGTCCTTGCGCAGGTGATAGAGGCTGGGCAGCGGCAGGGCGGCGAAGGCCGCCGCCTCGCCCTTGGGGCAGGCGGGCGGGCCGCTGATCGTGTCGCAGGCCAGGCTCGCCTCGGCGCGCCGGCCCAGGGCCTGCTGGCCGACCAGCCAGGCCAGGAGCTGCGCGGCCTCCTCCGGCGTGGCGCCCGAGACCGTGGCGAAGCCCTCCAGGCTTTGGCCTTGGCAGGCGGCGCCGACGGCCAGGGTCACTTTGACGCCGATCTTGTCGGGATCGGGCGCGATCGTCGGATCGCCGCCGCCCGGATCCTGGCGATAGCGCAGCCCGACCTCGTGGATGCGGCGGGTGCAGACGCCCGGCGCGACGGGCTTAGGCGCGTCGCCGAACTCGAAGCGGCCCATCACGGCCAGCATGTGGTCGGGGCTGAACCGATGCGCGGTCGGGGCGGCGCCGGCCGGCAGCAGGGCGCGGGCGGCCGCCAGATTGGCCGGCGTGTCCGGCGAGGGCGCCTGGGCGAGCGCCGGGCCGGCGAGCCCCAGGGCGAGGATGATCGGAAGGGCGGTGCGGGGCGGGCGCGGCATGGCGCGAAGGTCCCGTGTTTTCGCGTTGCGCGCAACGACCTTGAATGCATCTAATAGTTGATTATCTGCGATGTTCGCCTTTCCCGTATTCGCGTTACGCAAAAGGGGTCGCGAGATGAAGATCAGGGACATCCAGCAGCAGTTGGCCGCGCGCGGCTACACGCCGGGGCCGATCGACGGGATCTGGGGGCGTCAGACCATCGCCGCCGTCCGTCGTTTCCAGGGGCGACACGGGCTGGAGCCCGACGGCGTGGTCGGGCCGCTGACCCTGGCGGCGCTGTTCCAGGGCGCGCCGGCCGTCGCCGCCCCAACGCCTTCGGCCCTGACGGGCTTCGACGATCCCGGCCTCGTCTGGTTCCATGAGGCCCGCCGCCTGATCGGCACGCGCGAGAAGCCCGGCAAGGGCGACAATCCCGAGATCCTCGACTGGGCCTCCGAACAGGGCCTCAAGAGCCTCTATACCGGCGACGACATCCCCTGGTGCGGCCTCTTCGTCGGCCACTGCGTCAGCAGCACGCTGGACCGCGAGGCCACGCCCTCCAACCTGCTGTCGGCCAGGGCCTGGGAGCGGTTCGGCATCCCGATCGCCCCGACGCCCGGCGCGGTGATGGTGTTCTGGCGGGAGAGCCGGGGCAGCGGCAAGGGCCATGTCGGCTTCTATGCCGGCGAAGACGAGGCCGGCGCCTACCGAATCCTCGGCGGCAACCAGTCCGACAGCGTCTCCCTGGCCTGGCTGGGCAAGGACCGCTTCCTCGGCGCCCGCTGGCCCGCCACCGTGCCGCCGCCGGTCCCGCGCGCGATCAAGGTGACGCGGACGGCCGGCCTGTCGTGGAACGAGGCCTGAGGGCGGAGAGCTCTTACTTGGCGCGTCTCGGCGGTCTTCAGAACCCCGCGCCGACCTTGGCCAGTTGCTCGGCCATCTGCTTCAGGCGCTTGTCGAGTTCGGCCATGGTGCGGTTCAGCGCGCCCTCGTCGTCGCGCCAGACCTGCAGGGTGCGGGCCCAGACGGCGGTCATGGCCGCCAGCCGCACGGGCGAGGCCTCGATCCCGGCCGCCTCCAGGATCGCCCGGGCCGTCCTGGGGAAACGGGCGGCGACGCGGGGCAGGCCTTCCGACTTGGAAATGGCGATCAGGGCGTGGCGGTGCGGTTCCATGGCCTCGACCCGGGCCATGGCGGCGTCGAACAGGCGGTCGTGGGCGGCCGCGCCCTCGCCGGCGTCGGCGTTCAGGGCCGCCTGGTCGAAGCGGCGCGAAAGATGGGCCAGAACCTTGGCCTTGCTGTCGGCCTTCACATACAGCTCGGCGAACGGCGCGCCGGCGGCGACGGCGATGTCGCGCAGGGCGATCTGCGGCCAGGGACGGTCGGCGGCCAGGGAAAGCGCGGCGGCGGCCGCGCGGTCGAGCAGGTCTTCGGCGGGCGTGGTCATGGCCAAAGACATGGCCGCGCGGGCGCCGGCTGGCAAGGTCGGCGCTTGCCTCGCGGCCCTAGTTCGGGGAAAGGGGCGCCCATGAGCCTTTCCTATTTCCGCTGCGACTGGGCCCACGAAAGCGCCGAAGAGCCCGTGTCGATCTTCTACGAGGTCGACGACGAGGGCCGGGTGCTGCGCCTGATCGATGTTTTCAGAGACGGCAGCCGCGAGCGCGACGCCGTGGCCAACTATGTCGGGCGCGAGCACGAGCTGCCTGGCGTGGACAGCCTGTCGGAAGACGACTTCCACGACTCGGTCGAGGCCCTGCTCGACGATGAAGACGTCATCGAGGGCGAGGATCGCCTGTCGCTGACCCCCGTGGAGGCCTCGGTGTTCGAGGCGGCCTGGCGGTTGGACGCCTGATCCAGCTTTAGCCCAGCAGCCACCTCAGGCCGGCCGCGGCGACGATGCCGATCGGCACGACCGCCAGCATCGGCAGGCGCAGGGCCGCCAGGAAGGTGATCGCCAGCGCCAGCAGCTCGGCCGGGCGGGGCGAGACGAAGTGCGGGGCGATCACCGCGATCAGCACGCAGCCGGGCGCGGCCTCCATCACCGCCGTGGCGCGCGGGCCCAGCGTCCGGTTCCGCAGCACAAGATAGCCGCCGATTCGGGTCAGGTAGGTGACGGCGGCCATGGCCAGGATCGTGGCCAGGACGGGCAGCGAGATCATGCGGCGGCTCCCGTCTTGCGCGGGGCGGCCCACAGCCAGGCCGTGGCCAGGCCCGCGATCGCCCCGGCCGCCACCGTCCAGGCCCCCGGCGCCAGGAGGTGGCCGGTCGCGGCGACGGCCAGGCTGACCAGCCACGGCCGCGCGGCGCGGAAGCTGGTCCACATGCCGCGCAGCAGCACCAGGAAGATGGCCGGAAAGGCCATGTCGAAGCCCAGGGTCTCGACGTCGCCCAGCACCGGCCCGACCAGGGCGCCCAGGGTCGTGAAGGCGATCCAGGCCAGCCACATCGGCAGGGCCACGCCCATGTAGTGCGCCAGGCTGAAGGTCTTGCGCGAGCGAGCGTCGGCCAGGGCCATGGCCCAGCTCTCGTCGCACATCAGGAACAGGGCCGGCAGCACCCGCCGCTTGGGCAGGGCCTTGAGGAACGGCGCCAGGGCCGCGCCCATCAGGAGGTGGCGGCTGTTGACCATCAGGGTCACGGCGGTGATCAGGGCCAGGTGCGGCGGCGAGGTCCACAGGCCGATGGCCGCGAACTCCGACCCGCCGGCGAAGTTGAGGCCGGTCATCAGCGTGGTCTCGAGCGCCGACAATCCCTTCTGGCCGGCCTGGGCGCCCAGCACCAGGGCGAACGGGACGAAGCCGGCCGTCACCGGTAGCGAGGCGACCAGGCCCCGCATGAATTCGGGCCTGGGGTTGGAACGCAGTTCGGAGGGCCCGTCGCCAGGCATGGCGGCGGGAGCGCAGGTTTCGATTGTCATGGGCGACCGGGGGAGGAGCGGTTGCGAGGAGGATTGGCAGCCTAGCGCAAGCCTCGCGCAATCGGGTTGCGATCATGCTCCCATATGATCGATGTTTGGCAGCCAGGCGAAGCTGATCGCCAGATATTGGTTCTCGATTCCATGAAGCTCGACGACATCGACCGCCGCATCCTGCGCGAACTGCAGAAGGACGGCCGCATCCAGAACGCCGAGCTGGCCAAGCGCGTGGGCCTGTCGCCCTCGCCGTGCCTGCGCCGGGTGCGGATCCTGGAAGAGACGGGGGTCATCGCCCGCTACGTGGCGGTGGTCGACGCGGCCAAGGTCGGCCGGGGCCAGACCTTCTTCACCCGCATCTGGCTGAACTCGCAGCACGAGGACGCCGTCGACCACTTCGTGGCCGAGATCAACAGGATGCCCGAGGTGGTCGAGTGCTACGTCATGCTCGGCGACTGCGACATGCTGCTGCGGGTGGTCGCCGCCGACATCGCCGCCTATCGCCGCTTCCAGGCCGACCATCTCAGCCGCATCCGGGGCGTGCTGAACGTCAAGACCGACATCCCCGCCCAGACCGTGAAACAGACCTTCGCGGTGCCGCTCTAGTGTACCTTCTCCCATAGGGAGAAGGAGGGGCCCGCGCCGGCAGGCGTGGGAGCATGAGGGGTTACGCCGTCGGACGCCTTCACCCCTCACCCTCCCGTCGCTGAGCTATGGGCCCCTCCCTCTCCCCTCCGGGAGAGGGTCTTTCTGTTACTCCGCCGCCGCCGCCAGTTCCGTGGCCGGACGGTACTTCTCCAGCCAGTGCGCATAGGGCGCCGGCAGGGTGGTCCAGGTCGGGCGCTCCACGCCCAGTTCCTGGGCCAGCTCATAGGGGTAGTGCGGGTTGGCCAGGTGGGCGCGGCCGATCATCACGAGGTCCATCTGACCGCTGGCGACCAGGTTTTCGGCCAGTTTCGGCGCGTCCAGGCCCCAGGACGAGGCGACCGGCAGGCCGGCTTCCTCGCGCACGCGCTTGGCGATGGGGCCCAGGAACGGCGTGCCCCAGGGGATGCTGGTGTTTGGAATGGTGAAGCCGACGCTGACGTTCAGCAGGTCCAGGCCCCCGGCCTTCATCCGCCGGGTCAGGTCGATCGACTCGGCCAGGGTCTGCTCGTCGCGGCCGTCATATTCCAGCACGCCGAAGCGGGCGGTCAGCGGCAGGTTCTCGGGCCATTCGGCGCGGACGGCCGCCAGGGTCTCTTCCATGAACCGGCCGCGACCGTGCGTGTCGCCGCCGTACTGGTCGGTGCGATGGTTGGAGTGATGCGAGAAGAAGCTCTGGGCCAGGTAGCCGTGGGCGAAGTGCAGTTCCAGCCACTCGAAGCCGGCCTCGCGGGCGCGGCGGGCGGCGGCGGCGAAGTCGGCCTTGACCCGCTCGATGTCGGCCAGGGTCATCTCGCGCGGAACCTTGGGCAGGCCCTGCCCATAAGCGATCGCCGACGGGGCGATGGTCTGCCAGCCGCGCGGGTCACCGCCTTCGATGTGGTCGTCGCCTTCCCAGGGACGGTTGGCGCTGGCCTTGCGGCCGGCGTGGGCGATCTGGATGCCGGGGACGGCGCCGGCCGCCTTGATGGCCGCGGCGATCCTGGCCAGGCCTTCAGCCTGCTCGTCGGTCCAGATGCCGGTGCAGCCGGGGCTGATGCGACCCTCGGGCGAGACGGCCGTGGCCTCGACGATCACCAGGCCCGCGCCGCCGCGCGCCAGGCCGGCATAGTGCGGCAGGTGCCAGTCGGTCGTGACGCCGTCCTCGGCGCTGTACTGGCACATCGGCGGGATGGCGATGCGGTTGCGTAGGGTGGCGTCCTTCAGACGGAAGGGCGTGAACAGGGCGGACATGAAGTCTCTCTTGGCGGGGAATGACCAGCGGCACAGGTGTAGACCGCCGCCGCCCCGCTCAAGGGCCGTCGAGGACAAACTGTTGTGCCGTCAAGGCATAGGCCGCTGGTATCAGCCGCCCGTCATCGACTGCTCAGTCGCTTGATCCGGAGTCCGAGCCGCCGCCTCCACCGCCTCCACCGGAGTCGCCGCCATAGCCGCCGCCGTCCGAGCCCGACGAGGCGTAGCCGGGATCGGGCGAGGTGGTCGCCGGAGCGGCGGCGGTGTCGCATGTGCTCCAGTCGGTTGCGGGCGAGACGTCGAGCGGGGGAATGGCGCAGTCGATCGGCGACGGCTCCGGCGTCGCCGGTTCGGCCGGCTGCATGGCCAGTTTCTGGTCCAGCGCCTGGTCGAAGGTCTCGAACATTGTCGTGCTGTAGCCGGCCTCATGGCCCGCCTGGAAAGCGTCGCGCTGGGCGAACTCGCCGACGTTCAGTTCGCTCGGCGTGAACGCCACCTCGGCCGCGGTGATCAAGGGGTGCGTGAAGGACGGCAGCTCGATCGGGTCGAACGTGGAGCCAGGCGCGACGCCGAGATCGTTGGGCGTTTCGTTCTGGACTACCGGATCGACCCGCCAGGACCCGCTTTCGTAGTCCTCCTGCGCATCGTGGACACCGGCCTGGCGTCCTTCCTCGTGCCACTGCTCGATGCGCTGGGCCTCGGTCGCTTCCTGACCATGGTTGACCGCGGTCTCGACGACGTCGCTCGCGCCGTCCAGCCAGTCGAGCACGCCGGTGATGGAGGCCATGGTTTTCTCCGACGATCGGTCACGTCCACCTGACGTTCACATCAATCATAGCGGCTGTATTGCTGGCGTCACCATTTTGTGGTGAGTGATCGATACGCAAACCTTGACCTTGTCTTGCCGCCAACCACGACCGGGGGTGCTCATGGTGGAACCGCAGTCCGGCGCCGATGCGACGCCGGCCAAGGATGATCCGACGATCCTCGCCAGCGGCATCGTCGCGGCGGTGACGACGGTGGCGGCGGAGGCCGTGCTGGCCCGCACGCCCCTGGCGCCGACGGCCCCGCTCGTGGCGGCCACCATCGGCGCCACGGTCGGCTACGCCCTGGAGCACACGGAAGCTGGTCGGGAGCTGACCCATGCGTTCGGCGTGCCCGAGGCCAGCGGGCTGATGCCCGACTGCCTGCCGCAACCGGATCCGATCTCGGTGGTGACGTCCGCGATCGCCAGGCCGTTCGAGCCGGCGCCGATCGATCCTTGGGGCGGCGCCGAAAGCCCGCCGGAGATCAGCACGCTGGAGGTGGAGGCGCTTTCCACCGCGGCCGCGGCCGGGATCGCGCTGATGCACGAGGTGTCGCACCACGGAGGCGAGGTGATCTGCGATCCACCGGGCTCGATCTCGCCGGAGGCGGACATGGGCGCGGCTGATCCCGGCGCGCCGCCAGGCGATCTCGTCTGAATCGATATCGACCCGTTCGGGTCATGTGGGGGAAGTGGCAATGATCGATGGGGCGACGATCGCCGGATACGGGATCATGGGCGGCGGCTCGGGCCTGGCCTCGGGCCTGGTCTCGCGCATCATGCAGCATATCTTTCCCACGCCGTTGGAGAAGGCGCAGCTCCACAGTCTCTACGAGAACCTGGATCTGGCGCGGCAGCGCCTGGAGCGCGAAGAGGACCGGGTCCGCGAGGAATGGAACCTCAGGCGCGACCTGCAGCTAAAGCAGATCGAGGCCGGCCATACGCTGGAACAAGATCGCGACTTGATGCGCCGCTGGCCTCTGGAAGTGCCAGCGCCGGCCTTCCTGCGCTACTCTCAGGGCCGAACCGGCGCCGCGCTCAATGTGGTGCTCTGGCCCGAGCAAAGGCGGACGCCCCATCTGGAGGCCGCGCGCGCCAACGGGCTGCTGCAAAATTTCCATACGGCGGCGGACGCCTTGCTGGACTCGGCCGCAAGAATGTTCGGCCAGGACGTGATCTTCTACCGCGAGACGGAGAAGCCCTCCGGGGTGGCCCGGCCCACGCTCAGCGGCCAGCAACTGGAGGCGACGCTCTACAGCCTGACCGCCACCGAGCCGACGGTGCTGCTTCAGGTCGCGGTCGAGGGGCCGCAGGCGCTTCGGCTGAACTACAGCTGCTGGGCATGGGCGGGTGACAAGCAGGAGCCGTTGTCGGGGTCGATCGTGGTCGAAGGCGCCGCGCCGATGTCGGCCAAGGATATCGAACGCGCGCTGCTGGCCGTCATCTGCGCCTTGAGCGACCAGTATCAATTGGTGCGTACGCTGAAGGACCCCAAGGCGCCGCGGTTCCTGCAGCTGCTCGGCGTCGACTGCGGCCTGCGGGTTCGCGACGACCGCTCGGCGGGCGAGGCGATGTCCATAGAGGAGCTGCTCGGCCGCAATTACCGAAGCGCGCTAGACGACGTCGCCGGAAGCCAGCCCACGCTGGCGGCCGAGGCCGCGGCCCGCGCGGCCCTGGCGGCCAAGGGGCGTGGCCTTCACGACCTCGCCGAGACGTTCCTGGGAACTTCGCTCGACCACTATCGCGCCGGCCAGCCGGGAGGGCACGATATGGGGCGTGTGGTCGCCCTGCTGATGCGCCCGTCATCCCGCGATCCCGAGCCCTTGGTGCGCAACGCGCTTCGAGAGATCCGCAATCTCGATCCGATGGATTTCAGGGAGAAGGGCGGCAAGATGACGCTTGAGGACGTCCTTGCCAGCTTCGGCGAGTACGACAAGCAGCTCTCGCCCGAGGCCCGCGAAAAGCTGCGGGCCAAGATCACCGAGCTTATGACTTACAGGCCCAAGGTCGGGATCTTCGGCAAGGCCGGCGTCGGCAAGTCGTCCCTGAGCAACGCCCTGTTTGGAAAGGACGCCTTCGAAGTCAGCGACGTCTCCGCCTGCACGCGTGCGCCGCAGGAGGAACTGCTGAAGCTCGAGGGCGACCACGGAATGACGATCCTCGATGTGCCCGGCGTGGGCGAGAGCGCGGCGCGCGACAAGGAGTACGGAGCGCTCTACCGCAACCTGCTTCCAGAGCTCGACGCGCTGATCTGGGTGCTGAAAGGAGATGACCGGGCGTTCTCCACCGACCACGCCTTCTATACCGATGTGGTGAAACCCCACATCGATCTGGGCAAGCCCTTCCTGATCGCCCTCAATCAGGTCGACAAGATCATGCCGTTCAGGGAATGGCAGGACGAGCTGCGGCAACCAGGACCCACCCAGGCCGCCAACATCGAGCTCAAGCGCGACGATGTCGCCAGCATTTTCGACCTGGACCGCTCTCAGGTCATCCCGGTGTCGGCGCAGGAGAAGTACGGTCTGTCCACGCTCATCGACAAGCTGTTGCTGTCGTTGCCCGACTCCAAGCGGGCGGCGACATTCATCGCCCTGCCCGCCGAGCACATCTCCAAAGCCGCGAAGGAGGCCGTCGGGGAAAGCATCGCGAACGAAGTCAGCGGGGCCCTGGTCGGCGCGGGTGTCGTCACGGGAGCCTTGATCGGCACGATCCTCTTCCCGATCGTCGGCACCATCATCGGGGGAGCCATCGGCGGCTTCCTTGGATCGCTCTGGCGCAGCTGATGTCTTCCGACGCGCTCGTCTGCCAGATCCGATGCGACGAGACGATCCATGCGCTTGCGGCGCGACGCCGGGCGTTCCGGCCGCTGCGCCGCATGACGCCCTCGCCCGACGCCGTAAGTCACTGGACGGTGGACGAGGAACCGTACGCGCTGATCGAGGTGCTGGTGATGGGCAAGACCGGCTACGGCAAGTCGACCCTGTTCAATGTGCTCGCCGGCGTCGAGGCGTTCGAAACCAGCGACGTGGAGGCCTGTACGCGTGAGATGCAGTCAGCCGAGTTTCGGTTTGACGGCCCCTCCCGCTGCGCCCTCTCCTTCACCGACCTGCCGGGTATCGGAGAGAGCGCCGCCAGGGACGAAGAGTATCTGGAACTCTACGCCCGAGCGCTGAAGCGGGCGCACATGATCGTGTACGCCTTGCGCGCCGATCAGCGGGACTATCAGGTCGACGAGGAGGTCTTCCAGACGCTTCAGCTGCTGTCGCGGCTGCGCGGCTTCACCCTGGCGCTGACCTGCATAGACAAGATCAGCCCGACCAATCGCAGCTCGCCGTTTCGAATGACGCCGGAGCAGGGCGCCAACCTCGGCCATAAGGTCAGCGAGGTGCGCGGCCTGTTCAACCTGGCGCGTGATCAGGTCGTGCCTGTCTCGGCCCTCGAAGGCATAGGCATGGACGCACTGGCGGGCCGGATCGTCCATGTCCTGTCGGCCTACATGGAGGGCGGCTCGCAAGTCCGGGCGGCGGTGCGGGCCTGAGCCCGTCCGGCCCTACGCCACCTTCACCCGGGCGGCGCTTTCGGGCAGGTCCTGGCCGAAGGCGCGCTGGTAGAACTCGGCGACGGTGGGGCGTTCCAGCTCGTCGCACTTGTTGAGGAAGGTCAGGCGGAAGGCCAGGCCGATGTCGCCGTCGAAGATCTCGGCGTTCTGGGCCCAGGTGATCACCGTGCGCGGGCTCATGACCGTCGAGATGTCGCCGTTCATGAAGGCGTTGCGGGTCATGTCGGCCACGCGGACCATGGCCGCCAGGGTGCGCTTGCCCTCGGCGGTGTCGTAGTGCGGGTTCTTGGCCAGCACGATGGCCGCCTCGACGTCGTGCTCGAGGTAGTTCAGCGTGGTGACGATCGACCAGCGGTCCATCTGGCCTTGGTTGATCTGCTGGGTGCCGTGATAGAGCCCCGTGGTGTCGCCCAGGCCGATCGTGTTGGTCGTCGAGAACAGGCGGAAATACGGGTTGGCGCGGATGACGCGGTTCTGGTCGAGCAGGGTCAGCTTGCCGCCGGCCTCCAGCACGCGCTGGATGACGAACATCACGTCCGGGCGGCCCGCGTCGTATTCGTCGAACACCAGGGCGATCGGGCGTTGCAGCGACCAGGGAAGAATCCCTTCGCGGAACTCGGTGACCTGCTTGCCGTCCTTCAGGACGATGGCGTCCTTGCCGACGAGGTCGATCCGGGAAACGTGGCTGTCGAGGTTCACGCGCACCAGCGGCCAGTTCAGGCGCGCGGCGATCTGCTCGATGTGGGTCGACTTGCCGGTGCCGTGATAGCCCTGGACCATCACCCGGCGGTCCTTGGCGAAGCCGGCGCAGATGGCCTTGGTCGTCTGCGGGTCGAAGCGATAGGCGCTGTCGATCTCCGGCACGTGGCTGTCGCGGTGCGAGAAGGCCGGGACCTTCATGTCGCTGTCGACGCCGAACGCGTCGCGAAGCGTCACCCACTTGTCCGGGACCAGGGTGATCAGGGGATCGGCGGCGTGGCTGTCGGTCAGTTCGGGCATGTTTTTCGATTAGCGCTCCACCCCAGGGAGGGGAAGGGGGAATTGCAAGAAGATGCTCCCCTTGAAGGGGGAGCTGTCGCGAAGCGACTGAGGGGGAAGTTGCTGCAAGACAGGCCGGCGCTGCGGCGGCGGAAACCCTTTCCCCTCCGGCCCTTCGGGCCACCTCCCCCTTCAGGGGGAGGGTCTTGGCGCACGCGAAAAGGGCGGCGGATTGCTCCGCCGCCCTTCGTCTTGAGGATCCGAAGGTCCCTAGTTGTTGGCGATGATCACCGAGGCGATGATGCCGGTGGCGATGGCCGCCAGGACGTACTGGTCGTTCACGCGCTGCCAGCGGTAGCCGCGGGGCGGCTGGCGCAGGCCGTGACGGCGGTAGTCCTTCACGTAGTAGCTGTCGCCGCGATAGCGGGAGTCGAGGCGTTGGCCCTTGGCCCAGCGGCGATACTCGCGACGGTCCTGCTTGCGCTCGTAGCGGGCCTGGTCCTTGCGGCCCTTCTCGTAGGCGCGCTGCTGCTCGTAGCGGTCGTGACGGTCGTCGTGGCGGGGCTGGGCCATGGCGGTCCCCGACAGGGCGGTCCCGGCCAGCAGCGAGGCGGCGACGGCGGTGATGATGAGACGTTTCATGACAAGTCCTTTCCCTTCGATGCCTCCACCTTAGTGAGGTCGATTTGGACTGGTGATGAACGAAGCAACTCAGGAACGGTTCATGTTTCTTTCATGAAACATTGTAGCTATACACGATGAATACCGGTTGCGGCCGATCTGCTTTTCGCGCGTTGAGGGTGCATGCTGCTCAAGCTCCGCCTCGATCCCCGCCGCAACCTGCCCCTGCTGCTGAAGGCCGCAAGGCGCGAAGTCGCCGCCACGGCCGCCCTGCTGGTGGCCGGCCTTGGCCTGCTGGCCTTCCTGAACATCGCCGACGAGGTGGCCGAGGGCGACACCCGCGCGCTCGACTTCCAGATCCTGCAGGCGCTGCGCGTGCCCGGCCAGCCGCACCAGCTGATCGGTCCGGAATGGCTGCACACGGCCGCCGCCGATGTCACCGCTTTGGGCTCGGTGACGGTGCTGACCCTGCTGGTGCTGCTGGCCCTGGCGATCTGCGCCAGCCTGCGCCGCTGGGCCGAGGCGCTGGTCGTCGTCGTGGGCGCGGTCGGCGGCGTCAGCATCAGCCAGGGGCTCAAGCACCTTTTCCTGCGCGAGCGGCCGGACCTGGTCTATCGCGCCGTCGAGGCGGCCAATCCCAGCTTTCCGTCCGGCCACGCCATGCTGTCGGCGGTGGTGTTCCTGACCCTGGGGACGCTGGCGGCGCGCTTTGCGCCCCGGCGCCGGGTCAAGGCCCTGGCCCTGGCGGCGGCGGTGTTCTTTTCGGTGCTGGTGGGGCTCAGCCGCGTCTATCTCGGCGTCCACTGGGCCAGCGACGTGCTGGCCGGCTGGTGCGTCGGCGCGGCCTGGGCCATGGCCTGCTGGCTGGCGGCCTGGGGTTGGGCGCGATTTTTCCGCTCGCCGCTGGCGGAGACCTGAGACCCTCCCCCTGATGGGGGAGGTGGCCCGAAGGGCCGGAGGGGGAAGTTCCTGCTGACGTCGAGGCGGTTGCTGGCTAACAGACCACATCCCCCTCCGTCGGCTTCGCCGACACCTCCCCCTTCAGGGGGAGGATTGTTCCAGCCTGGCTTTCAGCGTTTCCAGGTCGCGGGTCACGGCGGCGGCGTCGCGCTCGAAGGCGGCGTCGTCCATGTCGGACAGGCGAAAGAGGGTGAGCGTCACCTCGGCGCCGTCGCCGTTGGCCACGACGCGCAGGGGCGCCGAGATCTCGGCGCCGTCCGGCAGGGTCACCCAGTGGTCGAGGACGCCGAAGGGGTTGGCCGGCGAGAAGCGCACGCGGGCCTCGCCGGCGGGGGTGTCGGCGATCCAGACGCCGTCTTCGTCGGAAGCCCGGCGCAGGCCGTCGCCGATGCCGGCGGCCCATTCGGCCATGGTCTCGGGATCGGCCGCATAGGCATAGACGGCGTCGGCCGGGCGCGCGACGCCGATGGTGATCGGGCGGCAGGGATGCAGGGTCATGCGAGGGGCCTCGTCATCGGCGGAACGCGCCGGCGGGCCGTCCTCGCGGGATCAGGCGCGCAGGATCAGAAGAGGACGGTGGCCAGGGCGATGAGGCCGGCCCAGAGCGCGATGCTGGCGCCGACGACGGCCACGCGGCTCCAACGAACTCGGCGACGCGGCGACGCGCTGTCGTGGCGCGCGCCCATGCTGAGATAGGCCATGTCTTCCTCCCCCGCCTCTGTTCTCCCTTGGGGGCGAGAGCGGGCGGTTTCATTTGATACGATCTCCTGGGTTGCAACGCTTGGCAAGAGCAACAGAGCCACGGACTCACAAAAATGTGCGTTCCAACACAGTGACTTGTGTCGACCAGCCGACTTCATCGCCGGCGGGCGGCCTCAGATCGAACCCGTCCCATGATATGGACGGCCGATGACCTGGTCCTCGTCGCCTTCCCAGGCCTCGTCGTCGGGCATCGAGACGTTGGCGTCCCAGTGCTCGGCCTGGCTGGCGCCCGATCCGCTGTCGGTGTGGCGGACGATGGCGTCGATGTCGCGGGCGTCGCGCGGGGCGGTTCCCGGCGGGATGGTCGCCGTCTCGGCCGGGCTCAGCGCATCGTTCTGGAAGTCGACGTGCTGGGGATAGAAGGCCAGGCGCCCGGTCAGGCGCTCCATGCCCGGCAGCGGGGCCTCGTACGACCACACGGCGTCCTCGATGATCTGGCCGTCGCGATAGATCGTGTAGTAGCTGGCCGAGCCCTTGTAGGGGCAGCGGGTGGTCTTGTCGGATCGGCGCAGGAAGGCCATCGCCACGTCGCCGCGCGGGAAGTAGCGGACGGGCGGATAGTCGGCCTCGCGCAGCACCAGGACGTCGTCGCTGTCGGCGATCTCGTGACCTTCGAACAGCACGCGGACCCGGCCGCTCTCGCGGGCGCAGGTGATCGGATGGTTGGGGTCTGACGATTGCATGGGCGTTCCCCAGGCGTTGAGGGTGTCGTTGCGGAACTTGCAGCCAGTGAAACGCGCGGCGCGCCCCAACCGCTCCCTCCCGGCAAGCCTTTGCTTGTGAAACGGAAAGCCGCGTGATCTTCTCCCCGCGAACCGGGGAGGGGAGGGCGAAACGACCGTTGGCGTCGCCCTATCTGACTTAAATACAGTCAAGGTCGAGAATGAATAGCATTGTCGTTGTCGCCGGCATTCTCGTCACATTGGTGACGGGCCTGCCGGTCTTTTTGCAGCTCATCAAGGAACACCCGAAAGGGTTGATCATCCTGTTCTTCGCCGAGATGTGGGAGCGGTTCTCCTACTACGGCATGCGGGCCATCCTGATCTTCTATCTGACGCAGCACTTCCTTTTCGAGCCGAAGGTCGCCAACGGTCACTACGGCTCCTACACCTCCCTCGTCTACCTGCTGCCGTTGATCGGCGGCTTCCTGGCCGACAAGTGGCTGGGCACCCGCAAGGCCGTTGCCTTCGGCGCGATCCTGCTGGTCGCCGGCCACCTGGCCATGGCGGTGGAAGGCAAGCCCGCCACCCAGACCCTGACCTATGCCGGCCAGACCTACCAGTTCCAGGCCGAAGGCCGTGGCGGTGAACGGGTCGCCAAGCTGGTGGTCGCGGGCAAGCCCTACGACGTCTCGGCCACCAAGGCCGGCGACTTCGAGATCAAGGACCTGCCGGCCGCCGCCCCGCTGCCCGCCGTGCTGCCCAAGGGCCAGTACCAGCTGGGCGTCGAGGGCCGTGACCCGACCTACCTGAACATCTTCTGGCTGGCGCTGTCGCTGATCATCGTCGGCGTCGGCTTCCTCAAGCCCAACATCTCGACCATCGTCGGCCAGCTGTACCCGCAAGGCGACCCGCGTCGCGACCCGGGCTTCACCCTCTACTACTACGGCATCAACCTCGGCTCGTTCTGGGCCTCGATCCTCTGCGGCCTGCTGGGCATCAAGGTCGGCTGGTGGGCGGGCTTTGGCCTCGCCGGCCTGGGCATGCTGGCCGGCTTCGTCGTCTTCGTGCTGGGCAAGCCCTGGCTGCTGGGCAAGGGCGAGGCGCCCGAGCCCAAGAAGCTGAAGGAGAAGGTCGCCGGTCCGCTGACCCGCGAGCACCTGATCTACGCCCTGTCGCTGCTCGGCGTGCTGGGCGTGTTCTTCCTGGTCCAGCGCAGCGCCATCGTCGGCGTGACCCTGGTGGCCGGCATGATCGGCTCGATCGGCTACGTCCTGTGGTTCATGTTCGCCAAGGTGCAGAAGGTCGAGCGCGAGCGCCTGGCCCTGGCCCTGTTCCTGATCTTCGGCGCGGTGGTGTTCTGGACCCTGTTCGAGCAGGCCGGCTCGTCGCTGAACCTGTTCGCGGCCACCAACGTCAACCTCAACCTGACCTCGGCCCCCGTGCAGTGGTTCGGCGGCGCGGTCACCTTCGCCACGCCCGCCCAGCTTGCGGCCGCCGCCATCGACCCGGCCCGCACGCTGTGGATCGATTCCAGCTTCAACGCCGCCCAGACCCAGGCCCTGAACGCCGGCTGGATCCTGATCTTCGCTCCGGTCTTCGCGGCGCTGTGGACCTTCCTGGGCCGCCGCGACAAGGACCCGAACCCGGTCGTCAAGTTCGGCCTGGCGCTGTTGCAGGTGGGCCTCGGCTTCCTGGTGCTGCAGTGGGGCTCGACCTTCGCCGACGGCGCCTTCCGCATGCCGCTGTTCTTCCTGGTGCTGATGTACATGCTGCACACCACCGGCGAGCTGTGCATGTCGCCCGTGGGCCTGTCGCAGATGACCAAGCTGTCGCCGGCCTCGATGGTGTCGTTCATCATGGCCGTGTGGTTCATGGCCGTGGCCATCGCCCAGTATGTCGGCGGCTTCATCGCCGGCCTGACGACGGTGGAAACCGTCGGCGGCCAGGTGCTGGACCCCGAAGCGGCGCTGCGCACCTCGCTGCAGGTGTTCAACGTCATCGGCCTGATCGCCGCCGGCATCGGCGTGCTGTTCCTGATCGCCTCGCCCTTCCTCAAGAAGTGGTCGCACGGCGCGGACGAGCACCACGCCGCCCCGACCGACACGGCCACGGTCGCCGACTGATCTTCGCGATCCGTCCTGAAGACGAAGGCCCCGGAGCGATCCGGGGCCTTTTCTTTTACTCCTCCACCGTGAAACGGGGGAGGTGGCGCGGCGCCATCGGCGACGTGACGGAGGGGGCGAGGGACAGAGCGCGGAGCCCAGTCTCGCCCCCTCCACCGGCTGGGCCGGTCCCCCTCCCCCGCGGGCGGGGGAGGAGATGGACTTTCGTTTTCTTTCCCCTCCTGTCGGGTTTCGCACAGTCGCCTGTTCAGCGGTCGCGCGAAGTGACGCCGATGCACGTCAGGGTCGCGCTCGCGGCCGAACGGGGAGACGGCCATGGGAACGACCTACACGATCTTTGGCGCCGGGCCGGCGGGCCTCTACACCGCCTGGCGGCTGGTCACCGGCGGCAAGGCCGTCGCGGGCGACACGATCCAGCTCTACGAGTGGGGCGACTACGCCTTCGACGGGCCGGGCTCGGGCACGCGCCTGCCGGCCGGCCGCATCGTCACCCACTTCTGCAACGACGACCCGCGCCAGTCCTATATCGAGGCCGGCGGCATGCGCTTCATCCAGTGGGACGCGACCAAGAGCGAAGGCCACCAACTGGTGACCCTGACCATCGAGAAGCTGGGCCTGGCCGGCAAGATCATCGACTTCAACACCACCGACAATCCGCTGCTGTTCCTGCGCGAGGAGCACATCTACCAGAACGACCTGGCGACCCATCCCGCGCCCTACAACACGCCGGGCAACAACGAGCAGCCGGCCGCCACCCTGTTCTCGAACATCTCGGCCCTGATCACCGGCGACGCGCCAGTGAAGACCCGCGCCCAGCAGTGCGCCTTCTACGGCTCGGGCCGGCTGCCGCCGACCTTCAACTCGTTCGTCTATCCGCCGGGCTCGATCGCCGGCAACATCGGCTACTGGAACGTCTTCTACGACCAGGCCGGCAACGAGGGCTACGAGTACGCCGCGGACGCCGGCGGCTACACCTCCAACGTCATCAACTGGAACGCCGCCAACGCCGCCGTCTACAACGGCGAGTTCGCGCCCGGCGGGGCGTTCAAGACCCTCAGCGGCGGCTATTCCCAGGTCTTCGTCGAGCTCTACCAGCAGACCCTGAAGGCGGCCCAGGCGGCGGGCGTGACCTTCGAGCTGACCCAGCGCACCCGCCTGCACTCGATCTGGCTGGAGGGCGAGACGGTCAACTACCGCCTGGCCAGCGCCGAGACGCCGTTCAAGGGCGGGGCGGTGCAGACGACGGGGAACGCCTTCCTGGCCATGCCGCCGGCCTCGCTGGACCTGGTGGCCGAGGCCACGCAGTACGCCGACATGCCCGACGGCACGCTCGACATCCTCAACGCCGAGGGCGTGCAGCTCTATATCGACGGGGTGATCCGCCAGCCGTCGATGCGGGTGATGCTGTTCTTCGACCGTCCGTGGTGGAACGATCCCAGCGTGCCCTATCCGCCCAGCCTGACGGGCGCGCCCAACACCTTCGGCCCGACCATCACCGACCTGCCGCTGCGCCAGGTCTACTATTTCGGCGACAACAGCGACGGCGCGGCCAACCCCGCCTACGGCGTCCTCGCCTCGTACGACGACATGCAGTACGTGCAGTTCTGGCAGGAGCTGGAGGTCGACGTCACCGAGCGCCGCAAGGTGCCGATCGACCAGGACCACCAGGTGCTGTTCGGCCCGCGCAAGGCCACCGACACCATGATCCGCATGGTGCTGCTGGAGCTGGCCAAGGTGCATTGGGGCGATCCGAACGCCGCCCACCAGATTCCGTGGCCGGTCGAGGCGATCTTCAACGACTTCTCGCTGAACCCGTTCGGCGCCGGCTACCACGCCTGGGCCGCGCACTACGACATCTGCGACGTGATGCAGCGGATCCGCCAGCCGACGGGCCTGGTGCCCGGGGCAGCGGCGGCCAACCTCTTCATCATCGGCGAGGCCTATTCCAACGACCAGGCCTGGGTCGAAGGCGCCTTCTGCACGGCCGAGTCGGTGCTGGTCGACTATTTTGGAATGACGAGCATCGCCGACACGACCAACTACCCGCTGATCTGCAGCTGCGGGTGAGGGATCAGGCGGCGGCCGAGGCCGCCGCCGCGTCCTTGGCCGCCTGCACCTTGGGCTGGCGGGCGGCGACCAGGAACGACAGGATGATCGCGGCCACCCCGATCAGGGCGGTGTAGATGAAGAAGGCCACATAGCCCGCCCCCATGGCCTGGCCGCTGACGCCCAGCTTGGCGCCGGCCGCGGCGAAGGTCTCGGGCGGGGTGCGGGCGAACAGGCCCTTCAGGCCGGCCAGAGCGCCGTGCTCGGCGGCGGCGGCCGAGGCCTCGACGATGCGGCCCGACTGCGAGGCCACCAGCTTGCCCGGCAGGGCGTAGAGCGACGAGAACAGGGCGTACTGGGTGGCGGTGAAGCCGGCTGTGGTCAGGCTGGACATGTAGGCGATCAGGGCCGTGCCGGCGATGCCGCCGCAGATGTTGTCCAGGCAGATGCTGGTGAACAGCATCGGCACGCTGTGGCCGCTGACGGCCAGGACCGCGAAGCCCAGGTTGCTGATCGGCTGGGCGAAGGCGCCGATGATGAGGGCCTTCATCAGGCCGAAGCGGGCGACGATCACCCCGCCCAGGAACACGCCGATCATCGAGGCGATGATGCCGAACACCTTGCGGATCTCGGCGATCTCGGTGAGCGAGAAGCCCATGTCCCGATAGAACGGGTTCATGATGTTGAGCACGAAGTCCGACACCCGGTAGATGCAGATCGCCGCCAGGATCAGGCCGGCGACGCCCGAGAAGCGGGTCATGAAATCCTTCAGCGGCGAGCCCAGGGCGGTCGACAGGTAGACGCCGGGCTTGGTGCGCAGGCCGGGGATCGGCCAGGCGGCCAGCACGATGACGCCGAGGCCCGTGAGGGCGCCCAGCAGTTGCAGCCAGACGCCGTTGGGCTTGGCCTTCCAGGCTTCGGCCAGGGTTTCGCCGCCGACGATCTTCGACAGCAGGTCGGCGTCGCCCGCCAGGCCCGACCCCAGGATCAAGGCGCCGAACGCGATGATCGCCAGGCGCGCCAGCCACTCGAGCACCACCAGGGCCTGGGGCTGGGCGACGTCGTCGGTATGGATCGGGCGGATCGTGTGGGCCGCCTCGCGCGGGGCCCACAGGGTGGCGGCGACGCCGATCAGCACCGCCAGGGCCATCAGCGCGTAGGAGAAGTTCCAGCCGAAGCGCTCGGCGAGAATCAGCGGCACGGCGCCGGCCACGACCATGGCTCCGCGATAGCCCCACTGCACGGCCACGGCCATCGGGCCCTGGCGCTCGGCGTCGGCCACTTCGATGCGCCAGGCGTCGATGACGATGTCCTGGCTGGCGGTGAAGAAGCCGGTCAGCACCGCCAGGGCGGCCAGCAGACCCAGATTGGTAGCGGGGTTCAGGGTCGAGATCGTCCATAGACCCAGCATGATCCCGGCCTGGCAGACCAGCATCCAGGCGCGGCGATGGCCCAGCAGGCCGTGCAGCACCGGGATCTTCGTGCGGTCGATCAGCGGCGCCCACAGGAACTTCAGCGAGAACGACAGGGTGGCCAGGCTGAAGAAGCCGATCACCGCCAGCGACAGGCCCGAGTCGCGCAGCCACAGCGACAGGGTGTCGAAGATCAGCATGTAGGGCAGGCCGGAGGCGAAGCCGAGGCCCAGCAGGGCCAGCGCCCTGCGCTCGCCGAACACCGCCAGGGCGCCGGCCAGGCTCTTCCTGGGCGCAGCGGTCGCTTCGCTCTTGCTCTGCTCGGTCATGGTCTTCCCCGGAGTGGACGGGGAGGCTGGGACCGTCCCGTCAGCCGGCGACCTTGGCGCGCGTCGCGTCGTTCGTCCAGCGGCGCGGGCGGTCCGGACCGGTCCAGCGGGAAAGGGCGTCGCGCAGGGCGGCGGGGGTCAGCGGCTTGACCAGGAAGTCGTCCATGCCGGCCGTCAGGCACTGGCGGCGGTCCTCGTCGAAGGCGTCGGCGGTCAGGGCCAGGATCGGGGTGTCGACGCCCTTGGCGCGGACGGCGCGGGTGGCCTCCAGGCCGTTCAGGCCTGGCATGCGCAGGTCCATGAACACCAGGTCGTAGGTCCCGCGCGACAGGGCGGCCACGGCCTCGTCGCCGCTGGCGATGCGGTCGACCGTACAGCCTTCGCGCTCCAGCAGGGTGCGGGCCAGGAGGGCGTTGATCGGATTGTCCTCGGCCAGCAGCACGCGGGCGCCCGGCGCGGCGGCCGGGGCGATGCGGTCGTCCTGCGCCTCGGCCGGGGTGACGATGGCTTCCAGCGCCGCGTCGATCGGCTTGGCGCCCAGCACCTGGGCGGCCAGCGAGGTGCGGCGCAGCGGCTTGATCAGGTAGCCCGAGAAGCCGGCCTTGGAGAGGTTGGGGATCAGGTCGCGCTGGTCGGGGGTGAGCATGGCCACGGCGGCGCGGCCGGCGGGCGCGGCCAGCGGACCGGCCAGGGCCGCGTCGACCAGCAGCACGGTCTGGGCCGGCAGGGTCTCGACCTTGTCGAGGCCCGCGAGGTTCTTCACCCAGGCGCCGCTGGCGATGGCCTGGGCGCCGACCGCCTCGCGGACCACGGGGTTGGGCGAGACGACGGCGACGAACCGGCCTTCCAGCGGCGGGGCCGCCGGGACCTCGTGATGGCGTTCGAACGGGGCCTCGAACCAGAAGTCGGCGCCGCCGCCGGGGTTTTCCGCGACGCCGGCCTCGCCGTCCATGGCGCCGGCCAGGCGGGCGACGATGGCCAGGCCCAGCCCCGCGCCGCCCAGCTGGGCCTGGTGCGACGGGTCGGTCTGGACGAAGGCCTCGAAAATCTTCTCGCGCGCCTCGGGGGCGACGCCCGGACCGGTATCGGCCACCGAAAAGCGCACGCGGCCGGCGCCGGCGTCGCGGGCGGTGATCAGCACGCCGCCTTTTTCGGTGAACTTCACGGCGTTGCCGGCGAAATTCAACAGCACCTGGCGCAGACGGCCTTCGTCGGCCAGCAGCGGCGGCAGGCCGCGCTCGACCGCCCAGGCGATCTCGATGCCCTTCTCGTGGGCGCGCGGGCTCATCAGCTCGGCCACCTGGCGCAGCAGGTCCTCGGGCGAGACGGGCGCCAGATGCAGCTCCAGCGCCGTGGCGCCCAGGCGCGCGAAGTCCAGCACGTCGTTGACCAGGGAGAGCAGGTGGTCGCCGCTCTCGCGCAGGGCCGCGACATAGGAGCGCTGCTCGGCGGTCAGGCGGGTATTTTCCAACAGACGCGCCATGCCCAGCACCCCGTTCAGGGGCGTGCGGAACTCGTGGCTCAGGGTGGCCAGTTGCTCGGCGGAGACGGCGTCGCGGGTCTTGGTCATGGCGCGGGAGTGTAGGGCGCGGGGGTTAAGGGGCGGTGGAGGCGGGGGCGATGCTTCAGGAACCTCCCCCTGTGGGGGGAGGCGATCGCGTAGCGATCGGTGGGGGGAGTAATCAGAAAATCAGCCGGCTTCCCGGAAGCTGAAGATGGCCCCCCGCCGGCCTTCGGCCGCCTCCCCCACAGGGGGAGGTTCCTAGACTACCCCCTCCATCTCCCCCGCGGTGCTCGTTCGCCGGTGCGCCAGGGCTTCGGCCACGTGGACCCGCTTCACCGAGCCCGCGCCTTCGAGGTCGGCGATGGTGCGGGCCAGGCGCAGGGTGCGGGTCCAGCCGCGGGCGCTGATGCGGCCGGCTTCGGCGGCGCGGGTCAGCAGGGCGCGGCCGGCTTCGTCGAGGGCGCAGATGCGCTCCAGCAGTTCGCCCTCTGCCCGGCCGTTCAGCGTCTCG
Organism: Caulobacter sp. CCNWLW153; assembly: GCF_036889365.1. Taxonomy (NCBI): domain Bacteria; kingdom Pseudomonadati; phylum Pseudomonadota; class Alphaproteobacteria; order Caulobacterales; family Caulobacteraceae; genus Caulobacter; species Caulobacter sp. CCNWLW153. The sequence goes on along the minus strand of NZ_JBAKFV010000012.1, from coordinate 31,751 downwards.
GGCGTTCCGGGCATGACGTCTTCGGCGCGCTGCGCCTGAAGCCGGCGGGCGGTCGAGACCCGAGCGGCGACCTCGGCCGAGCCCTCGCTGGCGGCGGGCAGGGCCAGGTCGGCGGCGGTGACGGCGGGCATGTCGACGGCCAGGTCGATGCGGTCCATCAGCGGCCCTGACACCCGGCCCTGATAGTCGCGGATGCAGCGCGGGGCCTTGCCGCAGGCGCCGCGCCCGGCCCCGCCGTGGCCGCAGCGGCAGGGGTTCATCGCCGCCACCAGCTGCACCCGGGCCGGATAGCGGATGTGGGCGTTGGCGCGGGCGACCATCACCTCGCCCGTTTCCAGCGGCGCGCGCAGGCTGTCCAAGGCCTGGACGCCGAATTCAGGGAGTTCATCAAGGAACAGCACGCCGTTATGAGCCAGCGACACCTCGCCGGGCTTGGCGCGCAGGCCGCCGCCGGTGAGGGCGGCCATGCTGGCGCTGTGGTGCGGGCTGCGGAACGGCCGGGCCCTGGTCAGCGCGCCCCTGGCGATCAGCCCGGCCACCGAATGGACCATCGAGGTCTCCAGCAGTTCCTGCGAGGTCAGCGGCGGCAGCAGGCCGGGCAGGCGCTGGGCCAGCATCGACTTGCCCGAGCCCGGCGGGCCGACGAACAGGAGATTGTGGCCCCCGGCCGCGGCGATCTCGAGCGCGCGCTTGCCCTGCTCCTGGCCCTTGACGTCGCGCAGGTCTTTCGCCCGCTCCCCCTCGATCACCGGGCCGGGCGCGGGGGAGCCCAGGACCTGACTGCCCCGGAAGTGGTTGATCAGCGCCACCAGCGAGCGGGGCGCCAGGATCCGCGTGCCGCCGGCCCAGGCCGCCTCGGGCCCGCAGGCCTCGGGGCAGATCAGTCCCAGCTCCATGGACCCGGCCGCCATGGCCGCGGGCAGGGCGCCGGCGCAGGCGACGATGCGGCCGTCCAGCGACAGCTCGCCCATAGCCGCCCAGCCGTCGAGCGCGTCGGGCGGGATCACGCCCATGACGCCCAGCAGGGCCAGGGCGATGGGCAGGTCGAAATGGGTGCCTTCCTTGGGAAGGTCGGCGGGGGCCAGGTTGGCGACGATGCGCTTGCCCGGCATCGACAGGCCAAGGCCGGCGAAGGCGCCGCGCACCCGCTCTCGGCTTTCGGCCACGGCCTTGTCGGGCAGGCCGACCACGGCGAAGGCGACGACGCCGCCGGTCAGCTGCACCTCGACGTCGACGCGGCGCGCCTCGACGCCCTCGAACGCAACCGTGACGACCTTTGCCGCCATCGCTCCCCCTGAAACAACGTTCGACTTATCCACAAGCCAAGCATGGCTGTCGGCTCGGAGCAAGAACGAAAAATGAACGTTTCAGGAAAGTGTGACGATTCAGTCGTCTACGGCGACTTCCTCAAGCAGGGGTTGATCGGATGGTTTCGATCCGATCCCAGAGCACCGCAGCGGCGTCGATGCCGCTGAACCGCTTGAGCTGCTGGGCCCCGGTGGGCGAGGTGACGTTGATCTCGGTCAGGTAGTCGCCGATCACGTCGATGCCGACGAACAGCAGGCCGCGCTTCTTCAGTTCCGGGCCGATGATGGCGCACAGTTCCTTGTCGCGGGCGGTCAGCTCGACGGCCTCGGCGCGGCCGCCGACGCGCAGGTTCGAGCGCACCTGTCCGGCGGCCGGCACGCGGTTGATGGCGCCGACCGGCTCGCCGTCGACCAGCAGCACGCGCTTGTCGCCCTTGCTCACGGCCGGGACGAACTTCTGGGCGATGACCTGCTCGCGGCCGATCATGGCGTGCAGCTCCAGGAGGGCGTCGAGATTGGGATCGTCCGCCAGCAGACGAGCCACGCCCGAGCCGCCGCCGCCATAGAGGGGCTTGAGCACGATGTCGCCGTGGCGGGCGCGGAAGTCGTAGATCGCCTCGTGGTCCGACGTGATCAGGGTCGGCGGCTGCACGCCCGGGAAATCGGTGACGAACAGCTTCTCGGGCGCGTTGCGCACCTCGGCCGGGTTGTTCACCACCAGCGTGTGCGGATGCACCTTCTCCAGGAAGTGCGTGGCGGTGATGTAGGCCATGTCGAACGGCGGATCCTGGCGCATCAGCACCACGTCGACGTCGTCCTTCATGTCGAGCAGCACGGTCTCGCCGAGCTTGGCGTGGGCGCCCTTCTCGGCGAACACCTCCAGCGGCTGGGCGCGGGCGAAGACGCGGCCGTCCTCCAGCGACAGCTTGTCGGGCGTGTAGAACCACAGCTTGTGGCCGCGGATCTTGGCTTCCATCATCATCAGGAAGGTGGTGTCGGTGTCGATGTTGATCCCCAGGACGGGATCCATCTGGACGGCGACTCTCAGCGACATGACGACTCCGGATGTTGGTTCGCGCCGCACAGGTACACGGTTCTCGGGCGCAGGTGTCTAGTTAAGTCGAAGCGGCGCGATTGCGAGGGGCGGTGCGTGAATCCTTCTCCCCATGCGGGAGAAGGTGGCGGCGCAGCCGGCGGATGAGGGGTCTCTCAGAACTGACCGTGGCGCCTGATCGATCCGCCTGTCGCGGCTGATAAGGCTTTTCGACCCCTCACCCGACCTCCTTCGGAGGCCACCCTCTCCCGCAAGGGGAGAGGGATCAGTTCAGCCTCAGCCGCACCCGCTCCCGCGCGGCCCGCGCGGCAATGGTCGCTCCCCCATCCAGCGTCTGGGCGCGGGACAGCGCCTGCAGGGCCCCGGCCAGGGCGCCCTGGCCCTCGCGGGCGGCGGCGACGTCGAGCCAGGGGTGGTGGTCGGTGGGGTCGAGCAGGGCGCGGCGCAGGGCCGAGCGCTCGGCGCGGGCCCAGTCGCGCGACTGCTGGGCGCGGGCGAAGATGTTGTTCTGCAGGCGGATCAAGACGGCGCGGTCCGAGATCGGGGCCATCAGCTGGTCCAGCCTTGCCGCGACGTCGGGCATCAGGCCGGTGCGCAGGGCGCGGCGTGACAGCTCGGACGGCAGCACCACCCGGCCCTCGCTGAACGGATCCAGCGCCAGGGGGCCCTCGTCGGTCTCGATGCGCAGCAGGAAGTGACCGGGGAAGTCGACGCCGTTGACGTCCAGCCCCACCTCGCGGGCGGCGTGGATGTAGAACACCCCCAGCGCCACCGGCAGGCCCTTGCGGCGCTCGGCGATGGCGATGACGTCGGCGTTGTCGGGGTGGTCGTAGGTCAGAAGGTCGCCGGTCAGGCGCAGGTCGCCGGCCATGGCCTCGGCGATGGCCTCCTCGGGCGACTCGCTCTGCATGCGCGCCTTCAGGCGCTCGACCGCCGAGCGGGCCAGATCCAGGGCCGGCTGCTCGTCGCGGTCGGGGTCGTCGTGCGCGGCGCAGGCCAGGGCCGCCTCGAACAGCGGGAAGGCTTCGTCGTCGAGCTCGCCGGCGCGGGTCAGGGTGGCTTCGGCCTCGTCGCGGGTCATGCGAAGGCCCTCCCGTCATCCGGCCAGGCGTCGGGCACGTGGCGGGGCGGCCGGCCGGGCGTCATCGCCAGCAGGTCCAGGCGCACGGCCATGCCCTTGAGGCCGGCGCGCGTCGCCGCGGCCAGCGCGCCGGCGCGGCGCAGGCGCATCCGTTGTTCGAAGCTCACCGCCTCCAGCGCCGCCTCCAGGCTCGTCCGACTCTTGACCTCGACAACGATCAAGACGCGTCCGCGTTGCGCCAGGATGTCGATCTCGCCCGCCCGGGTCGCCAGGCGGAAGCCCAGGATGCGGTAGCCCTTCAGCATCAGCCAGGCCGCCGCCCAGGCCTCGGCGCGCCGGCCCGAACGTCGCGCGGCCGCGCCGCGGACCTTGCGGATCTCGCGCAGCGGCGGGGCCGTCATCCGGCCTCCTTCAGGGCCAGGGCCTGGCGGTAGAGGTCCTTGCGCGACAGGCCCAGCGCCTTGGCCACCTCCGACGCGGCCTCGCCCAGCGGCAGGCGGGTCATGGCCTCGCGCAGGGCGGCCTCGGCGTCGTCGGCGCTGGCGGCCTTCTCCTCGCCAGGGCCCACCAGGATGACGATCTCGCCCTTGGGGGCCTCGAAGCGGGGATCGACGGCCAGTTCGCCCAGCGGACCGCGCACGCAGGTCTCGTAGAGCTTGGTCAGCTCGCGGCACACCGCGCCCGGACGATCGGCGCCGAACACCGCGGCCATGTCGGCCAGCGTGTCGTCCACCCGCGAGGCGCCCTCGAAGAAGATCAGGGTGGCGCGGACGTTGGCGAATTCCTCGAAGAAGGTGCGGCGGGCGCCGCTCTTGGGCGGCGGGAAGCCGGCGAACAGGAAGCGGTCGGTGGGCAGGCCGGCCAGGGTCAGGGCCGCCAGGGCCGCCGAGGCGCCGGGGATCGGGAACACCGGATGGCCGGCCGCGATGGCCTCGCGGGCCAGGCGGTAGCCGGGATCCGACACCATCGGCGTGCCGGCGTCCGACACCAGGGCCACGCGCTCGCCGGCCGCCAGGCGCTCCAGGATCGCCGGGATGGCGCGCTCGGCCACGTGCTCGTCGTGGCGCTCCAGCCTGGTGCGGATCGAGTAGGCCGACAGCAGCTTGCCGGTCACCCGGGTGTCCTCGGCCAGCAGCAGGTCGCAGGCGGCCAGTACGTCGAGCGCCCGCAGGGTGATGTCACGCAGGTTCCCGATCGGCGTAGCGACCAGGTAGAGGCCGGGCGCGAGCGGGGCGTCGGACAGGACGGGCGGGGGAAGCAAACGGCTCAAGCGGCGGTACTTTCCGTTGAGTGGGCCGGGCCAGGGCCCGTGAAGCGAGACGTTATCAGGTCGCGAGCACGCCTGTCAGCCGGTCGAGGAGCAATCGGCCTTGGCGCGTGGCGCGCAACCTCGCCGGGTCATCGACCAGAAGTCCCGCCTCGACCAGCGATTTCACCTTGGGCGTGTCTGGCGACAGGTCCAGAGCGGCCATCTCGGCGAAGGCGACGCCGTCGTCGATGCGCAGGCCCAGGAGCAGGCGCTCCTCGGCGGCCTCGACGGGGGTGAGGTCCTCGCGCTCGAAGCCGGTTCCGTCTTGGGCCACGGCGGCGATGTAGTCGGCGATCCTGGCGCGGGCGGTGGTGGCGACCTTGCCGCTCTCCAGCGTCAGGCGGCCGTGGGCGCCGGGGCCGACGCCCACATAGTCGACGCCCCGCCAGTAGACGAGGTTGTGGCGCGAGCGGGCGGCCGGGCCGCGGGCGTGGTTCGACACCTCGTAGGCGTCGAAGCCCGCGGCCTCCAGCACCTCCTGCGTGGTTTCGAACAGCTGGGCGGCCAGGTCCTCGTCGGGCGGGACGATCTTTCCCCGGCCGACGGCGCGGTCGAAGGCGGTGCCGGCCTCGATGGTCAGCTGGTAGGGCGAGACGTGCTCGGGGCCGAAGGCCAGCATCTGCGCCAGTTCCTCGCGCCAGGCCGCGTCGGTCTGGCCCGGGCGGGCGTAGATCAGGTCGACCGACAGGCGCGGGAAGAGGCGCGCGGCCGTGGCGATCGCCCGCCGGGCCGAGCCGGCGTCGTGGTTGCGGCCCAGCATCTTCAGCGAGGCGTCGTCCAGCGCCTGGACGCCCAGGGACAGCCGCGCCACGCCCGCCTGGGCCAGCGCCTCGAAGCGGCCGGCCTCGGCGTCGGTGGGATTGGCCTCGAGGCTGATCTCCAGGTCGCCGTCCGGCGTCCACAGGGCCTTGGCCGTCTCGATGACGCGGGCGACGGCCGCCGGATCCATCAGCGAGGGCGTGCCGCCGCCGAAGAAGATCGACAGTAGGCGGCGCGGTCCGGTGAGGGCGCGCTGGGCGGTCATGTCGGCGATTATGGCGTCGGCCAGCGCCGCCTGCTCGTCCGTCCGGCCCCGGTCGCGCACGACGTTGAAGTCGCAATAGGGGCAGATGCGGGCGCAGTAGGGCCAGTGGATGTAGAGGCCCAGGGGAGGCAGGCCGTCACTCAAACAGCGCCGCCTTCAGCTTCTCGAAGGCCACGGCGCGGTGGCTCATGGCGTCCTTCTGGTGCGGCTCCATCTCGCCGAAGGTCTGGTCGTAGCCGTTCGGCACGAAGATCGGATCGTAGCCGAAACCCTTGTCGCCGCGGGCCGGGAACACGAGGGTCCCGTGCACCTCGCCCTGCACCACCACCGCCGGGCCGCCGTTCGGCCAGGCGACGGCGAGCGCGCAGGTGAACCAGGCGCTCATGTCCTCCGAGCCCGTCTCCTCGATGCGCTCGGCCACCTTGTCCATGGCCATGGCGAAGTCCTTGCCCGGACCGGCCCAGCGGGCCGAATAGATGCCCGGCGCGCCGTCCAGCGCGGCGACCGACATGCCGGAATCGTCGGCCAGGGAAACCTCGCCCGACAGGTCGGCGGCGTGGCGGGCCTTGAGCAGGGCGTTGCCGACGAAGGTCGTCTCGGTCTCGTCCGGCTCGGGCAGGCCCAGCGCGCCGGCGGCCAGAACTTCGAAGCGGCCGTCGAGCAGGGCGGCCAGCTCCTTGGCCTTGCCCGGATTGTGGGTGGCGGCGACGATCTTCTGGCCGTTGATCAGTTTCAGGGTCATCGCACACTCCTCGGACGGAAACCGAGCGTGTTTAGACCTCCGCGAGGCCCGCGCCGCAAGGGCGGATCATTGCGAAAGTTTAATATCGTTTATCGATAAGCGACATTGTTCGATGGCCAAGGACCGGCGATCCTGGCGACATCGAGGAAGGCCCCGCGCCGGCCGTCGATCCGCCCCTGTCCGGAACCGCAAGATGACGCTGCCCCGTCTGTTCAGCCTCCTGGAATCCTCGGCCGTCCGCCTGGCGACCCTGGTGCTGATCGCGGGTCTTCCGATCTCGGCCGTGACGTTCCTGGCCCACACGCTCTAGACTTCAATCCCGCGGCCGCCTGGGGAGGCGAGTCGCTGTTGGCGGGGACACAAGCCCATGCGCGCCTTGGGGCCAGGCTCGGTATCGAGCTTCCTGAAGATCATTCTCGACGTCAGCTACTACGCGCTGTGGGTCTGGGTCAGTTTCCTGGCCCTGGTGACGGTGCTGGTGCTGCTGCTCAGCTTCAATCCGGACCTGCTGGCCTCGATGCTGCCGGCCGAGGCGGCCGGCATGCTGCGCAAGTACGGCGCCGGCGCGGCCGTGGCCCTGGGCGGCTGGGCGCTGATGTCGGGCGGCTGGATGGCCATCGTCGAGCGCCTGCGCAAGATCTTCGCCACCATGATCCTGGGCGACCCGTTCCACCCCGACAACGTGCGGCGCCTGCGGGTGATGGGCGTGGTTCTGGCCTGCCTGGAGATCGGCCGCTACGTGCTGTCGGCCCTGACCCGCATCCTGGTTGGCGGCGAAAAGCCGTCCGAGGGATCCTTCACCCTCACCGCCTGGTTCTCGGTCCTGGTCGTCTTCGTCCTGGCCGAGGTCTTCCGCGAGGGCGCCCGCCTTCGCCGCGAAGCCGAACTGACCATCTGATCGCGAGCTTCGCATGTCCATCCGCGTAAATCTCGACCGCGTGCTGCTGGAACGCCGCATGTCGCTGACCGAACTGTCCGACCGCGTCGGGGTGACGCTGGCCAACCTGTCGATCCTGAAGACCGGCAAGGCGCGGGCCATCCGCTTCTCGACGCTCGACGCCCTGTGCCGCGAGCTGGGCTGCCAGCCGGGCGACCTGATGACCTTCGAGCACGGTCCTGGCGACGGCGGCGAAGGCGACGGGAGCTGACGCCAGCCTTGCGAACCCGGCGGGCGGGCCACACCTGTGGCCCATGCAAATCGTCTGTCCATCCTGCGGGGCGGCCAATCGCCTGCCCGAAGACCGCGACCCCGCCGCGGCCAGGTGCGGTCGCTGCAAGAACGCCGTCTTCACGGCCATGCCGATCGAGGTCGACGCCGCCGGGCTCGACCGCCACCGCCGCCTGACCAAGGGCGCGGCCGTGCTGCTCGACGTCTGGGCTCCGTGGTGTGGACCCTGCCGGGCCATGGCTCCCAACTACGCCGCCGCGGCCGGCAAGCTGGAGCCGGGCGTGCGCCTGCTGAAACTGAACTCCGAAGCCCACCCGGCGCTGGCCTCGGCCTTGGGCGTCAGCAGCATCCCCGCCCTGATCCTGTTCCGCGACAATGCGGTGGTCGCCCGCTCGGCCGGCCTGATGAGCGCGCCGCAGATCGTCGACTGGACCCGTCGGGCGCTGGGTTGAGTTTCCCCTCCCCCTTGATGGGGGAGGGGCAGGGGTGGGGGTGACTGCGGCGGTTGGCGCTTGGCGTAAGGGCCTACGTGGTGGATCACCCCCATCCCCGACCCTTCCCCCATCAAGGGGGAAGGGAGCATTTGGAGGGAAGGTCCAAGATGATCGAACGTATCGGCAAGGCGGCGCGGTGGAGCGACGCGGTGGTCTTCAACGGCGTGGTGTACCTGTCGGGCCACGTGGCCGAGGAGACCCGCGGTCAGTCGGTGCTGGAGCAGACCAAGGAAGTGCTCGCCCAGATCGACGACACCCTGGCGCAGGCTGGTTCCAGCAAGGACAAGCTGCTCAGCGTCACCATCTACTTGGCCGACATGGCCGGCTTCGACGAGATGAATCAGGCCTGGGACGCCTGGGTGGACAGCGACAACCCGCCGGCCCGGGCGACGGTGGAAGCGCGGCTGGCGCGGCCGACCATGGCGGTCGAGATGACGGCGATCGCGGCGCGCTAGGACCGGTCTCGATCACACCTGGCGCGAGGGCTCGACCTTCGCAACCGAACGGCTAAGGTCCGCCGCGCGAGGCGTGGGGAGAAGTCGACATGTCGGACGGGCTTACTCGGCGCGAGATCGCAGGCGCGGTCCTGGCCGGCGCGGGGGCCTTGGCGTCGGCGGAGGGCGCGAGCGCGGCGGCCGATCCCCTGGTCCTCGACGACGCCAGCGGCCTGAACGCCACGCGGGTCGCCCGCCTCGTGCAGGCCAGGCCCGACAAGGCGCTGGTCGAGGCGCTGCGGCGCGAGCTGAAGGACGCCGCGGCCGCCGGTCGCCCGGTCTGCGTCGGCGGCGCGCGCCACTCGATGGGCGGGCAGAGCCTGGCGGGGGGCGGAACCGCCGTCACCTTCGATACGGGCGGCTGCGCGGCCGACGCGGCGAGCCTGACCTATCGCGCCCATGCCGGGACGCGCTGGCGCGACGTGATCGCCGTGCTCGACCCGCTGGGTTTCGCGCCCAAGGTCACCCAGTCCAACAGCGACTTCACCCTGGGCGGGACGTTCAGCGTCAACGCCCACGGCTGGGCCGCGCCTCTCGGGCCAATGGGCTCGACGGTGCGGGCCGCCACCCTCCTGCTGGCCGACGGCCGGGTGGCGCGGTGTTCGAGAGAGGTCGAGCCCGAGCTTTTCGCCCTGGCCATGGGCGGCTACGGCCTGGTGGGGGTGATCCTGGACCTCGAGGTCGAGATGGCGCGCAACACGAGCCTGGCGCCGCGCTACGAGGAGATGCCCGCGCGGGACTTTGGGGCGCGCTTCGCCGGGGCGGTGAAGGCGCCGGGCGTGGTCATGGCCTATGGCCGGCTGTCGGTGGCCCGGCGCGACTTTCTGGAGAAGGCGCTGATGGCCGTCTACCGGCCGGTGGAAGTTGCGCCCAGGCCGCTGGCCGGCGGCTCCGAGGCCATGGCCGGGGTCGCCCGCCAGGTCTATCGCGCCCAGATCGGCTCTGACGCCTGGAAGGAGACGCGGTGGTGGGCCGAGACCGAGCTCAAGCCGCGCCTGGAGCCCAAGGTCGTCACCCGCAACGCCCTGATCGCACTGCCGGTCAGCGCCCTGGCCGGCCACGACCGCCGCCGCACCGACATCCTGCACGAATACTTCCTGCCGCCGGACGGGCTGGCCGGCTTCCTCGAGGACTGCCGGCGGATCATCCCGAAGTCGGGCCTGGAGCTCCTGAACATCACCCTGCGCTATGTCGCGCCGGACCCGACCAGCGTGCTGGCCTTCGCGCCGGGCGAGCGGGTGGCCGGCGTGATGTCGTTCTCGCAACCGAAGACCGACGCGGCCGAGGCGGCGATGCGGGCGATGACGCAGGGGCTGGTCGACAGCGCCCTGGCGCACGGCGGGTCGTTCTACCTGCCCTACCGGCTGCATGCGCGGCCCGACCAGATGGCGCGGGCCTATCCGAACCTTGCGCGGTTCGCGGAGACGAAGCGGCGGCTCGATCCGGGCGGCCTGTTCCGCAACGCCTTGTGGGATCGGTATTTCGCGAACGTCGCCTGAGGCGGCGGCAAGCCGGTGAAGCTTCCGGTTGACGCGAGCGCGTGCGGGTTGAAAAAGCGGACGAACTTCGTGGAGGGCGGCTTGGCTTTGGGACTGAACATCGCGGGCGTCTGTCCGGCCTGCCAGGCGGGCGGCGTGACCTTCAGGTGGACGCAGTGCTTCAACCGGCGCGCCGTCACCCGATGCGGCAAGTGCGGCAAGGCCCTGGAGTCCAGGCTCTCGCTCGTGGCCTACCTGCTGATGATCTTCTATCTTCAGGTCTGGGCGATCGTCGGCGCGATAGCGCTGTTCATCACCGTGGCCGGCGGGGCATGGCTGCTGGCCTGCGCGATCCTGGCCGCCTTCTACCTGACCGTCGTGCTGCCCGCCAAATGGCTGCACAGCCTGGATGTCAGGCCCTACAGCCCCCTGGCCGTCTGAGCGGCGAACGACCCCGGTCGTCCGCCGCCCGAGCGGTCTTACTTCCCGCCGATCGCGGCGCGCTGGAAGGCGAACAGCTCGCCGATGCCCTTTTCGGCGAGGCCGAACAGGGTGTCGAACTCGCCGCGGGTGAAGCCGCGCTTCTCGCCGGTGGCCTGGATCTCGACGATGTCGCCGCCGCCGGTCAGCACGAAGTTGCCGTCGGCCTCGGCGTTTGAGTCTTCCTCGTAGTCGAGGTCGAGGACAGGCGTGTCCTTGAACACGCCGCAGGAGACGGCGGCCACCTGGCCCAGGATCGGGTCGGCCTTCAGCACGCCCTCTTCCAGCAGGTAGTTGGTGGCCAGGCGCAGGGCGACCCAGGCGCCGGTGATGGCGGCGGTGCGGGTGCCGCCGTCGGCCTGGATGACGTCGCAGTCGAGGCTGATCTGGCGCTCGCCCAGGGCCTTGAGATCGACGACGGCGCGCAAGCTACGGCCGATCAGGCGCTGGATTTCCTGGGTGCGGCCGGTCTGCTTGCCGGTGGCGGCCTCGCGGCGGCCGCGGGTGTGGGTGGCGCGGGGCAGCATGCCGTACTCGGCGGTGACCCAGCCGGCGCCCTTGTTGCGCATCCAGCCCGGAACGTTCTCCTCGACCGTGGCGGTGACCAGCACCTTGGTGTGGCCGAAACCGATCAGGCACGAGCCTTCGGCGTAGCGGTTGACGCCGGTCTCCAGGGTGACGGCGCGAAGCTGGTCGGGGGCGCGTTCGGACGGACGCATGGGCAAACTCCGGTCTTTGAGGCTCCAGGGGAGCCGAAGGGTCTGGTCGTATCTGAAGGCGCCGCTTATCCTCCCCCGAACGGGAACCTCCAAGTCCCCGCTCGATTTTTTCGACATCCGTTCCTATCTCGAAGGGCCATGACGCAGCTTTTTCCGGGACCGATCGCTCGGACGCCCGGCCTGACCGAGCTGGACGCCCGCGCCCGCGACATCTTCCGCCGGGTGGTCGAAGGCTATCTGGAGACCGGCGAGCCGGTCGGATCGCGCACCCTGTCCAGGGGCGGCGTGCAGCTGTCGCCGGCCTCGATCCGCAACACCATGCAGGACCTGGCGCAGCTTGGCCTGCTGGATGCGCCCCACACCAGCGCCGGCCGGATGCCGACGCATGCGGGCCTGCGGATGTTCGTCGACGGCTTTCTGGAGGTCGGCGACGTCGGCGAGGACGAGCGGCGCGAGATCGAAAGCCGCCTCTACGCCAAGGGCCGCACGTTTGAAGAGGCGCTGAACGAGGCCTCGGCCATCCTGTCGGGCCTGGCCGGCGGGGCCGGCATCGTCGTCACGCCGGTCCGCGAGGGCGGGGTCAAGCACGTGGAGTTCGTGGCGCTGGGCGGCGGCCAGACCCTGGCGGTGATGGTCTTCGAGGACGGCACGGTCGAGAACCGGCTGATGCGCGGCGGAGCGGGACTGACGCCCTCGGCCTTCCAGGAGGCGTCGAACTTCCTCAACGCCCGCCTGCGCGGCCGCACCCTGACCGAGGCCAAGGACGAGATCCGCGCCGAGCTGGAGACGGCCCGCCGCCAGCTGGACGAGACCGCAGCCCGCCTCGTCGAGGACGGCCTGGCCGCCTGGGGCGGCGGGGAGGGGAGCGAGCGGGCCCTGATCGTGCGTGGCCGCGCCAACCTGCTGGGCGACGCCGCCGCCCGCGAGGACCTGGAGCGCGTGCGCCAGCTGTTCGACGACCTGGAGCAGAAGGGCCAGCTGATCGGCCTGCTGGACGACGTGCGCGACGCCGAGGGCGTGCGCATCTTCATCGGGGCCGAGACGCGACTCTTTTCGCTTTCGGGTTCCTCCGTGATCGCGGCGCCCTATATGACGGGGCGACAGAAGGTGCTGGGCGCGATCGGCGTGATCGGCCCCACGCGTTTGAACTATGCCCGGGTGATCCCGCTGGTGGACTATACCGCCCGCGTGCTCGGCCGGATGATCGATGGATGAGGACTGTTTGAAATGACCGACGAGCAAACGCCGGCCGAAGACGTCGCTTTCGAAGCCGAGGACCTGGCGCAGGAAATCGAGGCCCTGAAGGCCGAGATCGCGGCGATGAAGGACCAGGCGCTGCGCTATGCGGCCGAGGCCGAGAACGTCAAGCGCCGCGCCGAGCGCGAGATGAACGACGCCCGCGCCTACGCCATCCAGAAGTTCGCCCGCGACCTCTTGGGCGCGGCCGACAACCTGTCGCGCGCCACCGCGGCCAGCCCGCGCGATTCGCAGGACGCGACGGTGAAGAACTACATCGTCGGCGTCGAGATGACCGAGAAGGAGCTGCAGGCGGCCTTCGAGCGCAACGGCCTCAAGAAGGTCGACCCGACCAAGGGCGAGAAGTTCGATCCCCACCTGCACCAGGCGGTGATGGAGCAGCCCTCGGACGAGGTCGCCGCCGGCGGCGTCGTCGCGGTGCTTCAGGTCGGCTACGAACTCTTGGGCCGCCTCGTGCGCCCGGCCATGGTCGCCGTCGCCGCCAAGGGCTCGACCGGCCCGGCCCCGGCCGAACCGGCGGCCGCCGCGGCCAACCCCTACGCCGCTTCGGGCGAGGAATCGGGCGGGTCGTTCGACACCAAGGCTTGATGAAGAGGCCCTCTCCGAAAGGAGGGGGCCTTTTTCCTTGGGGGCTTTGGGTGGGCCGCAGGCATCGGCCCTCTATCCGTAAAACCCCCGCGAAAGCGGGGTTTTACGGTTTAGGGGCAGCCCCTAAGCCGCCGCCTTCTCTTTCCCCACCTTGCTCCAAACCCGCTCATGCAGGTTGAACGCGACCGTCTGGACCATCGGTTCGACGATGCCCACGGCCAGGGCCACGCGCCAGTCGCGGGTCAGGGCGTAGGCGACGGCGATGGCCACCGTCAGGTGCATGGTGGCGTAGGTGGCGGTCTTGAGGGCGAGGCGCATGATGCGATCTCTTGTTGCGATTGATTATCAATATAAGAAATTGACTTGACCCCGCAAGGGTTGCGAACGGGATTCGCCCACTGCCGGATGCGCCAAAAGGCCGCGCTGGGCTCTTCCCCCGCCGCGCGTTTGCGCTAATGTCCGTGGTCCATTGACGACGGGGCCGTTGCGCGAGGGGGATTCTCTTGATCGACCAGGCCCTGCGTCCAGCTTGGACCGAGAAATGAAGCTTACCATCGAGCGGGCGGCGCTGCTGAAGGCGCTGGGTCACGTGCAGAGCGTCGTCGAACGCCGCAACACCATCCCGATCCTGTCCAACATCCTGCTGTCGGCGGATCGCGACACGCTTTCGTTCTCGGCCACCGATCTCGACATGGAGATCATCGACGAGGGCCTGGCCCAGATCGACGTGCCCGGCCAGATCACGGCCCCGGCCCACACCCTGTATGAGATCGTCCGCAAGCTGCCGGACGGCTCGGACGTGTCGCTGAACTTCTCGGGCGACGATCCGCGCCTGGTGATCCAGACCGGCCGCTCGCGCTTCAACCTGCCGGTGCTGCCGGCCGGCGACTTTCCGGTGATGAGCAACGAGGGCCTGTCGAGCCGCATCGCCGTCGACGTCAACGAGCTGATGCGCCTGATCGACAAGACGCGCTTCGCCATCTCGACCGAAGAAACCCGCTACTACCTGAACGGCCTCTACCTGCACACGGTCAACGAGGGCGGCGAGACCAAGCTGCGCGCCGTGGCCACCGACGGCCACCGTCTGGCCCTGGCCGAGATGCCGGCGCCGGAAGGCTCGGCCGGCCTGCCGGGCGTGATCGTGCCGCGCAAGACCATCGCCGAGGCCCGTCGCCTGCTGGAAGACGCTGGCGAGTCGATCGACCTGCAGGTCTCGCCCCAGAAGGTCCGCTTCGAGTTCGGCCGCGCCGCCCTGACCTCCAAGGTCATCGACGGCTCGTTCCCCGACTACATGCGCGTGATCCCCAAGGACAACGCCAAGATCCTGACGCTGGACAACGACCTGTTCGCCAAGGCCGTCGACCGCGTGGCCACCATCTCGGCCGAGAAGAGCCGTTCGGTGAAGCTGGCCATCGAGCCGGGCCGCATCACCCTGACCGTCCGCAACATGGAAGCCGGCCAGGCCGTGGAAGAGGTCGAGGTCGACTACGACGGCGAGCCCTTCGAAATCGGCTTCAACGCCCGCTACCTGCTCGACGTCTGCGGCCAGATCGGCGGCCCGCAGGCCGAATTCCGCTTCGCCGACCCGGCCTCGCCCACCCTGGTGGTGGACCCGACCGATCCGGGCGTGAAGTACGTGCTGATGCCGCTGCGGGTCTGATCGCGCGGTCTGGAACATGGACGGGCGCCCCGAGGGGCGCCCGTTTTGCTTTGAGGGGTCTCTTATCGTGATGAAACGCATGCTCGGCGCGTCGCTCGCCGTCCTGGTGCTGGCCGCAAGCCCGGCTTTCGCTCAAGCACAAGCGGGCGCCCAGCCCGTCGAGCGCCGCGAGATCGGCAATCAGATCCTCGAGAAGGTGCCGGTGGCCGATCCGGCGATCCGGGCCGGCCTGGCGCGCTACCAGAACGCCCGCAGCGCCAGCTTCCAGGACTGGGCGGCCGGCGGCGGCATGCTGATCGTCACGCGCTTTGGCAACACCAACCAGATCCACCAGGTCGCCGCCCCCGGCGCGGACCGCAGCCAGCTGACCTTCCACGACGAGCCGGTCAGCGGCGTCCACACCCTGCCCGGCGGCGATGTCCTGTTCTCCAAGGACACCGGCGGCGACGAGTGGTTCCAGCTGTTCGTGCGCGACGCCTCGGGCAGGGAAGTCCAGCTGACCGAAGCGGGCACGCGCAACCAGTCGCCGGCCTGGTCGGGCGACGGCAAGGTGCTGGTCTGGAGCCGCGCGACCAAGGGCTCGGCCAACTATGACGTCGTCATGCGCGATCCCGCCGCGCCCGACGGCCGCCGCGTGATCTTCAAGGGCGAGGGCCAGGTCTCGCCGATCGACGTCTCGCCCGACGGCAAGACCGTGCTGCTGGGCCGCTATTTCTCGATCGGCGAGAGCAAGCGCTGGCTGCTCGACGTGGCCACCGGCAAGACCACCGAGCTGAACCCGGTCAAGGGCAAGGTGTCGTACGACGGCGGCCTGTTCACGCCGGACGGCAAGTCGCTGCTGATGCTGTCGGACGAGGGCTCGGACTTCATGCGGCTGGTCGAGTTCGACCTGGCGACCGGCAAGAAGCACCTGGTCTCGGGCGAGCGTCCGTGGGACGTCGAGGACTTCAAGCTGTCGAAGGATGGCCGGGTGCTGGCCTATGTGGTCAACGAGGACGGCTATTCGAAGCTGGTGGTGCAGGACTTCCGCACCCGCCGCGCCCTGCCGCAGCCGCAGCTGCCGGGCGGCGTGGTCTCCAACCTCGCCTTCTCGGAAGACGGCTCGAAGATCGGCTTCAGCCTGGCCACGCCCACGGCGGCCAGCGACGCCTGGAGCTTTGATCTGGCCAGCGGCCAGGTGACCCGCTGGACGGCCTCGGAACTGGGCGGCCTGGACGCCAAGGCGCTGGTCAGCCCCGAGCTGGTGCGCTTCCCGTCGTTCGACAAGCGCTCGATCCCGGCCTTCGTCTACAAGCCCAAGCTGGCGGCGGGCCAAAAGGCCCCGGTGATCATCGACATCCACGGCGGCCCGGAAGGCCAGTCGCGACCGGTCTTCAACCCGTTCCACCAGCACACCACGGCCGAGCTGGGGGCCGCGGTGATCGTCACCAACGTTCGCGGCTCGTCGGGCTACGGCAAGACCTTCCTGAACCTCGACAACGCCGAGAAGCGCGAGGACTCGGTCAAGGACATCGGCGCGCTGCTGGACTGGATCAAGACCCAGCCGGACCTCGATGCGAGCCGCGTGGTGGTCTACGGCCAGTCCTACGGCGGCTACATGTCGCTGGCGGTGATGACCCACTATTCCGACCGCCTGGCCGGCGGGGTCGAGCGCTACGGCATCTCCAACTTCGTCTCGTTCCTGCAGAACACCGAGGCCTATCGCCGCGACCTGCGCCGGGCCGAGTACGGCGACGAGCGCGACCCGAAGATGCTGAAGGCCTTCGAGACGATCTCGCCGCTGAACAACGTTGCCAAGATCACCAAGCCGATGCTGGTCATGCAGGGCTGGAACGATCCGCGGGTGCCCAAGTCGGAGTCCGACCAGGTGGTGGCCAAGCTGCGCGAGAAGGGTGTCGAGACCTGGTACGTCCAGTTCAAGGACGAGGGCCACGGCTTCGCCAAGAAGATCAACAACGACCGCCGCCGCGAGGTCGAGACCCAGTTCCTGCAGAAGGTGCTGGGGACCGGCGCCGCGCAGTGAGCCATCGAGGCGGTCCCGCCGGCCTGCTGCGCGAGGACCGCTTCGACGACCTCTTCGAGCGCATGCTGACCCTGTGGGCGGCGATCGACTTTTCGGATTGCGCGACCTGGTTCGAGCGCTCCGAGACGGTCGCCAGCGCCTTCGCCTCGCTGGAGCACGCGGTGGATCTTTCGGCGATGAACGTCGCCGTGCACCGGGCCATCGCGATCGACGCGCCGTTCGAGGCTTCGGTGCGCGAGCTAGTCGACCGCGCTGTCGCCCGCGAGGTGTTCGAGGTCGAGATGCGCCGCGTGCTGCTGGGCGCGGCGGGGGTCTGGCGGCTGACCGACGTGGAAGTGGCTCGGGGGTATTTCGGGTAGGGGGCGTTGGGCGTCTCGCCGAACCCCGCCATCGCCTGATCCCAATCCGCCTTCCTCGCCCTTGTGGCGAGGATCCATCGTTCAGCCTGCTCAGGCCTTTCGAGTTCTGCTCAGGTCTGAGCAGCGGCCGCCATGGGCCCTCGCCACAAGGGCGAGGGAGGCAGATTTTTTGCTTATGGAACTTGGAGCAAAGCGGCGGCGCTACGCCCCTTGCCCCCACTGCTCGCGCCATGCCAACGTCCGTTTCATAAGAAAACGGGAGGCGCCGCCATGGCCAAGATCAGCTACATGACCGTCGGTTCGAACCGGCTGGAGGAGGCCAAGGCCTTCTACGACGCCCTCTTGGGCACGATCGGCATGAGGCCGCTGTTCGAGCATCCGTCCGGCGGCCGGCTCTATCGCGGCAAGGGCGTGGGCATGTTCGGGGTGCTGGGGCCCTATGACGGCAATCCCGCCTGCATCGGCAACGGCATGATGGGCGGCTTCGACTTCGACACCCGCGAGGAGGTCGACGCCTTCCACGCCAAGGCCATCGAACTGGGCGGAACCTGCGAAGGCGCGCCGGGCGAGCGGATGCCCAAGGCCTATTTCGCCTATTTCCGCGACCTCGACGGCAACAAGCTGTGCGCCTACCGGCTGGGGGAATAGATCTCCTCAAAAATCCCGTCATTCCCGCCCTTGTGGCGGGAACCCCTCTTTCAGCCGCAAGGGCGGATGGGGCGGCGAGCTCGGCGCGCCGCTTGCGGTTCACGTGGAAGCGGAACCAGGGTTTCCCGCCACGAGGGCGGGAATGACGGGAAGAGAGGTGGCGGAGGTTCTTTTTTCCGCCCTGATCCGAGCGTAGCGCGGCGGTGTCGCTTTTTGCTGCTGGAGGCACCCCATGCGCCTGGCCTGGGATCGTATCGCCGTCGTGCTGGTCAGCGCCGGGGCCTGGGCCATGGTGCTGCTGGCCGGGCCGCACCTGATGCACGGCCTGCGGACCGCGCCGCGCCTGCTGGCCCACGCCGGGGCGGGCCGCCGCTTGCAGGGGTGAACCCAAGGCCAGCCGAGGCGTGACGCCGTCCGCGACGTGGCTTACAGAGGCGCCATGGCGTCCGCCACCATCGCCCGCCTGCGGCTCACCGACTTCCGATCCTACGAGCGCGCCGATCTGTCGACCGGCGGGCGCAGCGTCTACCTGTTCGGACCCAACGGCTCGGGCAAGACCAACCTGCTGGAAGCCGTCAGCCTGCTGTCGCCGGGCAAGGGCCTGCGTGGGTCGAGCCTGGCGGAGGTGGGCCGCCGCATGCCGGGCGAGGGCGTTTGCCGGGCCTGGGCCGTGGCCGCCGAGATCGAGCAGGCCGACGGCGAGGTCCTGAAGGTCGGCACGGGCACGGAAGCGGCCGGGGCCTCGCGCCGCATCGTCCGCATCGAGGGCGAGACCGTGCCGCCGGGACGGCTGGCCGACCACGTCCGCCCGATGTGGCTGACCCCGGCCCAGGACCGCCTGTTCCTCGAGGCGGCCTCGGATCGCCGCAAGTTCTTCGACCGGCTGGTGTTCGCCGCCGAGCCGGCCCACGCCAGCCACGCCAACGCCTATGACAAGGCCCAGCGCGAGCGCATGCGGCTGCTGAGCGACGCCGCCGACGGCGGGGCGCCGGCCGATCCGGCCTGGCTGACCGTGCTGGAGGCTCGCCTGGCGCAGGCCGGGGCGCTGATGGCGCAGGCGAGGGCGCGCACCCTGACCGCGCTTCAAGCCGAGATCGACGGGCGCGGCGACCGGCCGTTTCCGCAGGCCCGCCTGACCCTGACCGGCGCCTGGGAGCTGATGGCCCTGGACGGGGTTCCAGCGGCCGAGATCGAGCTTCAGCTGGCGGGGGCCCTGGCCGCCGCAAGGCCGCGCGACGGGGCCGCGGGCAGGGCCTTGACAGGCCCGCACCGGGGCGATCTGGCGGTGTTCCACGTCGACAAGGACCGTCCGGCCTCGGAATGCTCCACCGGAGAGCAAAAAGCGCTGATTTTGAACCTGGTTTTGGCCCAGGCGGCGAGACTTTCGCGTGCGGAATCCGCGCCGAATCCTATAGTGTTGCTCGACGAAGTCGCCGCGCATCTCGACCTCACCCGGCGAGCCGCTCTGGCCGACGAACTCACGGCGCTCAAGCTCCAGGCCTTCCTCACCGGCACGGACGAGTCGCTGTTCGACCATCTCAAGGGTCGGGCGTTGGGCGTTCGCGTCAGCGAGGCCGGCCTGACCCCCATTGAGTCTACGGCTCTGGAAGACGAATGACCGAGAATACCGAAGGCCAAGTCCCCGAAGTTCCCGAAGAAGCCGTCGCCGGCGAATACGGCGCGGACTCGATCAAGGTCCTCAAGGGCCTGGATGCGGTGCGCAAGCGCCCGGGCATGTACATCGGCGACACCGACGATGGTTCGGGCCTGCACCACATGGTCTACGAGGTGGTCGACAACGCCATCGACGAAGCCCTGGCCGGCCACGCCACCAAGGTTCAGGTGATCCTCAACGCCGACGGCTCGGTGACGGTCACCGACGACGGTCGCGGCATCCCCACCGATATCCACGAGGGCGAAGGCGTCTCGGCGGCCGAGGTCATCATGACCCAGCTGCACGCCGGCGGTAAGTTCGACCAGAACAGCTACAAGGTCTCGGGCGGTCTGCACGGCGTGGGCGTCTCGGTCGTCAACGCCCTGTCGGACTGGCTGGAACTGCTGATCCACCGCAACGGCAAGGTCCACCAGATGCGCTTCGAGCGCGGCGACGCGGTGACCTCGCTGAAGGAGACCGGCGTCTCGCCGGTGCGCGAGGACGGCCCCAAGGCCGGCGAAACCCTGACGGGCACGGAAGTGACCTTCTTCCCGTCGAAGGACACCTTCGCCTTCATCGAATTCGACCGGAAGACGCTGGAGCACCGCCTGCGCGAGCTGGCGTTCCTGAATTCGGGCGTGACGATCTACTTCAAGGATCACCGCGACGCCGAGCCTTGGGAAGAGAAGCTGTTCTTCGAAGGCGGCATCGAGGCCTTCGTTCGTCACCTCGACAAGGCCAAGACCCCGCTGCTCAAGGCGCCGATCACGGTGCGCGGGACCAAGGACAAGGTCGAGCTCGACCTGGCCATGTGGTGGAACGACAGCTACCACGAGCACATGCTGTGCTTCACCAACAACATCCCGCAGCGGGATGGCGGCACGCACCTTTCGGCCTTCCGCGGCGCCCTGACCCGGGTGATCAGCAACTACGCCGAAAGCTCGGGCATCCTGAAGAAGGAAAAGGTCAACCTGGGCGGCGAAGACAGCCGCGAAGGCCTGACCTGCGTGCTGTCGGTCAAGGTGCCCGACCCCAAGTTCAGCTCGCAGACCAAGGACAAGCTGGTCTCGTCCGAAGTGCGTCCGGCCGTCGAGAACCTCGTCGCCGAAGGTCTCTCGACCTGGTTCGAGGAGCATCCGAACGAAGCCAAGCAGATCGTCAGCAAGATCGCCGAGGCGGCCGCGGCCCGCGAAGCCGCCCGCAAGGCGCGCGAACTGACCCGCCGCAAGAGCGCTCTGGATATCACCAGCCTTCCCGGCAAGCTGGCCGACTGCTCGGAACGCGATCCGGCCAAGTCCGAAATCTTCATCGTCGAGGGTGACTCGGCCGGCGGCTCGGCCAAGCAGGCCCGCAACCGCGACAACCAGGCCGTCCTGCCGCTGCGCGGCAAGATCCTGAACGTCGAGCGGGCGCGCTTCGACAAGATGCTGTCGTCCGACCAGATCGGCACGCTGATCACGGCGCTGGGCGCCGGCATCGGCCGCGACGACTTCAACCCGGACAAGGTGCGCTACCACAAGATCGTGCTGATGACCGACGCCGACGTCGACGGCGCCCACATCCGCACCCTGCTCCTGACCTTCTTCTACCGGCAGATGCCGCAGCTGATCGAGCGCGGCTACATCTACATCGCCCAGCCGCCGCTCTACAAAGCCAGCAAGGGCAAGTCGTCGCGCTACCTCAAAGACGACACCGAGATGGACGCCTTCCTGGTGGACGAGGGCGTCGACGGCGCCGAGCTCGACCTGGGCTCGGGCGAGCGCCTGATCGGCCAGGACCTCCTGGCCCTGGTGCAGCTGGCCCGCTCGGCCAAGGGCAATATCGACCGCCTGGCGGCCCGCGCTCCGGCCTCGGCCATCGAGCAGGCGGCCCTGGCCGGCCTGCTGGGCGAGACCCCCAACGCCGACGCCGCGGCCGCGCGCCTCAACCTCTACAACGAAGAGGGCGACGGTCCGTGGTCGGGTGAGCGTGGCGACACCGGCTTCGTGTTCAGTCGCGTGCGCCGCGGCGTGTCGGAACGCATCGTGCTCGACGACGTGCTGCTGCACGCCGCCGACGCCCGTCGCCTGGCCGAACGCGCGGTCAAGCTGGCCGAAGTGTTCGAAAAGCCGGCCGTGTTCCGCCGCAAGGACAAGTCGACCACCATCCGTGGTCCGCTCGACCTGGTGCAGGCCGTGCTCGACGCCGGCCGCAAGGGCCTGACCATCCAGCGCTACAAGGGCCTGGGCGAGATGAACCCCGACCAGCTGTGGGAAACCACGCTGGACGTCGACGCCCGCACCCTGTTGCAGGTCAAGGTCAACCACGCCGACGACGCCGACGACATGTTCAGCCGCCTGATGGGCGACCTGGTCGAACCGCGCCGCGAATTCATCCAGGAAAACGCCCTGGACGCCGAAGTCGACGTCTGACGAAGCTTGGCCCTTGTGGGCGAGCGAGGTTCTGTGAAACCCTCCCAGGTTGAGGCGCCTGGGAGGGTTTTTCATGTCGGTTTCGGTGTTGGCGGCCGCGATGCTGGCGCTGTCGGTTCCGCAAGGGCCGGTCCCGCCGGCGGTCGACGAGGTCGAGGTCTCGCCCCAGGGCGTGGATCCCTATCCGGCCTTCGTGCGGCGGGCCACGCCCCTGACGCCGGCCGGCAAGGTGATGGTGTGGTCGACGGCGCTGTGCCCCTACGTGGCCGGCGGACGGACCGAAGAGAACCGTTACCTGCACGACCGCATCAGCCAGGCGGCGCGCCAGGCTGGCGTGCGGATGGCGGGCAAGGGCTGCCGGCCCAACCTCACCGTCGTGCTGGCCGACGAGCCGGAGGCGCTGGTGCGCAAGGCCAGGGCGGCGGGCAAGTTCTGGGTCGACCGCGAGCGTCCGCTGAGCTTCGAGCGCTACGCCACCACCGACCGGCCGGTACGGGTGTGGACCAACTTCGCCGAGGTCGACGTGATGCGCGGGGCGGTGAGCGCCGACGGCCTGGGCAACGACCTGCTGATGTTCACCACCAGCAGCGCCGGCTCGCGCGTGCGCACCTCGGTCGCGGGCGTGATCCAGGACCAGTTCGTGGTCGTCGATCGTCGCCGGATGGGCGGACGCAAGTTGGCGGGGCTGGCCGACTACGTGGCGCTGGCGGGCGTGGCCTCGGCCCGCGCCGACCGGGACTATGCCGGCTTCAACACGGTGCTGAACCTCTTCACTGAAGAGGGCAGGGGCGACGCCTCGCCGATGGACCGGGCCTATCTGCGCGGCCTGCAGACGGTGAAGGCCGACTCGCCGGGCGGCTCCCAGCTGGGCCAGGTGGTCACGGCCATGCGCGCCGAGCGCGACGGAAGGGCCGACCGCTAGACGACCCGGCCGACGCCCGACGCCAGCTGCGACATGGCCTGGGACAGCGTGCGGCCATCCGGCCCCAGCGGGGTGTTCAGGGCCGCGGCGCGGATGCGCTCGGCGGCGCCGGCGTCGCCCTGCATCGCGGCCATCAGGCTCTTGGCCAGGGCGGCCGACAGGCAGGCGCGGTCGAGGCGCAGGGCCACCTGGCAGCGCCGCGTGGCCGCGTCGATCCGGCCGTCGAGCACGTCCAGCACCGCCAGGGCGCCATGGGTCTCGGCGAAGCTGTCGTCCAGCGCCAGCGCCTTGTCGAACAGGCGGCGGGCGGCGGCCAGGTCGCCTTGCGCGAAATGGCCCCAGCCGGCGGCGATCCACGAGCCGAGATGGTCGCCAAAGCGCGCGGCCGCGGCTTCGACCAGGGCCGTGCCAGCGACGGAGTCGCCCCGGGCCAGCAGGGCCAGGCCCTTGCCCAACTGCGCGCGGCCGCTGGTCGGGTCGGCGGCCAGGGCGCGATCGAACAGGTCGGTGGCCTCGGATACCTGGCCCTGGTCGAGCGCCAGGGCGGCCAGGGTCGAGAGGCCTTCATGGGTGTCGCCGGCCTCAAGGGCGTAGGCGCGCGCCAGTTCGGTGTCCTCGGCGTCGACCGCCGCCACCGCCAGGGCGCTCATCAGGGCCTGGTCCTGGACGCCGGCGGCCACATAGGCCGCGCCCTCGGCCAGGGCCTCATCCAGCCGCCCAAGGCGGTGCAGGGCCTGCACCTTGAGCGCGGCGGCGGCCGGCGCGGCGGCGACCACGGCCTCGTCGACCAGGGCGACGACGGCCTCGGGGGCGGCGGTCATGGCGCTGGCCCAGGCCAGGTTGAACCGCAGCTGCGGGTCGCCTGGCGCCTCGGCCAGCAGCGGCTCCAGCAGCGCCACGGCGTCGGCGTGACGGCCCTCGCCCATCGCCGCCAGCCCGGCCAGGTTGCGCAGGCGCGGCGACAGCGGAGCCTGCGCAGCATAGCGCTCGACCAGTCCGGCGACCTCCGCCCAGAGCCCCTCCTCGACGGCCGCCCCGGCCGCGTCCTCGATCAGCCGCAGGTTCGACGGATCGATACGCAGGAAGCCCGAAAGGCGCTCGAAATGGGACGCGGCAGGCGCGGATACGGTCTGGGACATCAGGGGCGCCGGGGTGAACGGTGATTGGAACGCAAGGTTACGCGTTGCGGGGGATCAGCCTATGGGGCGGGTTGCGGGGCGACAAGGTTGCGTGTTTCGATTAGTTCTGAGCGGTCTTCGGTGGGCAGTTTCTCGGTTGAGGCCGTCATTGACGCCCACCCTGGTCCCTCTTCCATCCCCGCAACCTTCCGGATCAGGCAGCCGGGCGATCCAGCAGCCGGACCGGCCTTCAGGAGGCTGGTGTAGGCGGTCGGTCCGTCCGGGCCTAGCGCGGGGGGGCGTTCCGAAAGCCAGCGCCAGAACATCATCGCGTCGAACAACGACCCCGCGACGGTCGCTTTGGTCACCCATTTATATTACATGCCGCGCAAAGTGCCGGTGAATTTCCCGCAGTCGCATTCGTGAACCAAGGCGGTGCCGCGCTCTTCGAAGCGGATCGGCACGTGGCAAATGTCGCATTTCACCGAATTCATTCCCGTGCGGCGGTAATCATCAAGGGCTTGAAGAAACAACGCCTTGTCGGCCTCAGTAAGCGGGCTAAGCATGGGGCCTCTCTATCGTCCGAACCAGTACTGGGATTTGTCGACATCCCGTACACGCAAGCCACTCGCATGAATGCGCTCAACCGCATCGCGCAACAACAGGGTGCGATCCTTTGGTGTCAAGCCTGGGGCCAAACGAGCAGCTCGCCAACTAGCCTGAACTTCATCATGAAGAGAGCCTGCCTCGAAAGCTCTACCGGCCAAGCTGGTTTCTCGGTGACCGACAATCTCATGCGCAAGCAGGCCGTTCGGCGAAATTCTTGAGTTCGCAGAAAGGCCTGGACCGATTCCGGGGTTGAGATCGGGCCCCACAAAGACCGTGTCGAATAGGTCGCTATATGCGCTTCGTTGGTGAGCGGCGACGCCTGTGAAGAATTGAAGCTTCTCATCCGGCAACCCAAGGGTAGCCGCATACTTGCGCGCTGACTGGATTTCTGCCTGTGAAAGGGCTTCTGTACCTCGGCTCAAGCCACCAAGGAGCCGGTCTCGACCGAGGGAAGCTGTATCAAAGCCAATATTGTCCAGCACCAGCGGTCCGCCGCGTAGAACCGGAGCCGCCGCGCCAAATCGCGCCACGGCGGCTTCCCCGCCCGTTACCGCGCTCATCACGATATCAGGGGTGTAGTAGCCCAGCCTGTTTGCGACGAGCAGGTCCAGATTTCCCTGCTGCTGCGCCGTCTGAATCTGCGTCACCCCCTTCTCGATCTGGCCGCCAACCGCCAGGGTAAACTCGATGCGGCCTTTGAAGTTGAGCGGGTTCATCAAGCGCGAGATGGCCCTCCCGCCTTCCCACGTCGCCTTCAGCATCTCTCCCGTGACGCCGACGGGGTCCAAGACCCAGCTATCGACCGCATCCGTGAACGCGTTGGCCCGTTCGGTGAGGCCGTCTGCGTAGGCAGAGGAGCGTAGTCCTGCCCGCGTCAAAGCCTGGTCTCGCTTGGAGACGGACAGGGAGAACATCTCACCTGTGACCTCGAGGCCTTCGAAGTAACCGCCCTGATAGTAGACATCGCCAGTATTGGTGTCGGTCACCGTCAGCGTCGAATATTTACGTCCGTCGCCAGCCTCAATCTCTCCATAGGTCGGATGGAGATCTGCGCCTGCAGGCCCCTGCATCGTCAGGGATCCGAACTGGCCCACCGTCTGCTTGTAGGCGAAGCTCGTCGAGTACCGGCTTGCCGGGATGAACGTTGCATCGCCAATCTCGATCCTGCCGCGGCGCGAGACCTTGGTGATAGCGCCGGACGGCGTGGTGCGGAACGTCGGCATGGTGCTCAGCGGGCCCGGATCATCCGGTCGCCACGCTTGCAGTGGTGCTGGTTCTTCGACCGACACGGTGTCGTTCCACACCTGGACGTTGCCGTAGGCCGGCTCCTTGGATCCCGCCTTGTTTCGCCCATCGTGAGCGGATTGGGGCTTGGTCGCCATCCCGTTGGTGATCGCCCGGCCGATCGTGCTGCCGACCACACTGGGCAGCATGGATCTGACGTTGTCACCGAAGTCGGTGCCGGTGAGCAGCGATTGCGCGCCCGCGCTGGCCAGCAACTCGGCTGTGCCGGCCAGGGCCATGTTGCGGATTGAGCCGGCCGGCGCCCAGGACGTGCCGCCCGCGGCCCTGGCGACGCCGCCGCCGACAGCCGTCCCGACGGCGCTGACCGCCACGCTGGTCCAGTCGAACTTCGACTGGAGTCCCGTGGCGACGGCGACCCCCTGCGTTACGACGTTGGCGGCGGCGCCGCGGACGATCTGCGTGCCCAGATTTCCCGGGCCACCAACCCCCACCGCTCCGCCGACGGCGCCGTTGATGGCCGCCATGCCCACGCTTTTCCAGCTGAACTTGTCCTGCACGCCCGTGGCGATGCCCACGACCTGCTGGGCCACGTTGCCCACCGCCATGGACGCGGCGCCGATGACGATTTTTCCCAGGAAGGAGGCCGACGGTCCGCCAAGCGCGCCAGCGGTGACGTAAGTCACCACGGCCGCCACGACCACGGCCAGGATCTGGCCGAAGACGCCGCAGCCCTGCTTCTTACGCGGCTGGACCGGCGCCACCTGGTCGGGCGCGACCGAGCCCAGGGCCTGGGTCGGGTCGTAGGCCTGGAAGGTGTCGCTGCTGTGGTGGACGTTGGTGACCTGGGCCGGGATCTGGATCCGCGTGCCCTGGACCAGTTCCTCGGACCCCGTCAGGCCGTTGAAGTTGGCGATCAGGTACCAGAGGCTGGCGTCGCCCCACAGGCCCGCGGCGATCGACTGCAGGGTGTCGCCCGGCACGACCGTATAGGTCGGCGCGCCTTCGGCCTCGGCCAGTGAGTTGGCGTTCAGCGCGTCGTACTGCTGGTCCATGTCGGCATAGGACGACGGCGACCCGCCCTGGAAGGCCGTGCTCTGCGCGGGGGCCGAGCGCTGGGCGATCGAGGCGGCGTAGTTGGTCTTTCCGTTGGCCCCGTCGTTGCCGATGTTGGCCCGCTGGATGTTGTTGAAGCGGTAGTAGTACTCGACCGGATTGGCCGACGAAGCGCTGGTTTCCTTGCGCGACAGGATCTGGCCGGCGGCGTTGGTGACGTAGTGCACCGTGCGCGGACGGCCGTCCTGGATGGCCACCGAGACCACGTTGCCGCTGGTGTCGTAGGTGAAGGTCGAGGTGTTGACCGTCGACTTGGTGATGTCGGGCCGGATCGAGATCACGCTCTGTTTGGGGCCGTCCCACCAGACATAGGTGTTGACGGTGTCGCTGGTCGGCTGGGCCGTCGTCTGGCCCGACTTGATCTGGCTGGAGGTCGTGCGGGTGTGCACCACCATCCCGCCCAGATAGGCGCCGGTATAGACGCCGCCGCCGACATCGGCCCGGTAGTCGTAGGTGGTGTTGGCGGTGATGATCGCGCCGTCCGACTGCAGGGTCGAGGTCTGGGAGAGGATCACCTGCGAGCCGGCGTCGTAGGTCGAGTCCTCGCTGTAGGCGATCTTGCCGTCGGCGTTGTATTCGCTGTGCGAGAGCAGGCGGCCCATGCTGTCGCGCACGTTCTGCACGCGCAGCGCGCCGTTGATGTGCACCGTCGAGAGGTAGCCGCTGGGGGTGTAGGTGTAGGTCTCGGCGTTGCCCGTCGACGTCGCCGAGATGCGGCGACCGGCCCGGTCGTAGGTCAGGTCGACGCCCGTGTCGCCGCGGCCGATGGTGTTGCCGGCCGCGCCGCGCGCCTGGGTGACCGCGCCCTGGGCGTCGAGCAGCTGGCCCCCGGTGGTCACGAACCGGTTCATGCTGTCGTAGCGGTACCACTGGTTCTTGCTGACCAGCGCCCCCGACACCAGGTCGCGATAGGTCGAGGCGACCAGGCGGACGTTGTTGTTGGCGTCGTACTCGTAGTTGATGTCGACCGGATTGGCGCCGTCCTCGCCGCTGTCGACCAGGCGCGTGGTGCGGCCCAGCGCGTCGTAGGTCATCGACGCGTCCTGCAGGGAGCGGGTGACCTGGTAGACCTGCCCGAACTCGTCATAGGCGTTGGTCGTGAGGACCTGGGTCTCGCGGGTGCGTCGGCCGGCGGCGTCATAGCCGTAGGTCTGGACCGACTGGGCCCCGGTCAGGCCGAAGTTCAGGTTGCTCTCGGACGCCAGGGCGCCGGTGTTGAAGTAGGTGTAGCGCAGGTCCTGGCCGGCGCTGTTGGTCTTCTGGACCAGGCGGCCGGCCAGGTCATAGGTCAGGTTCGAGGTGCGGCCGCCGAAGTCCACGCCACCGAGCGAGCGCCCGAAGTAGTCGGCCTTGGCCGTCGAGATCAAGCCGGCGGTGTTGGTGATGGTCTGGGTCCAGCCGCCGAACACGCCCAGGCCCGTCGTGGCCAGCGAGGCGTCATAGGCGTAGGCGTAGGTGGTCGCATAGCCGTTGAAGTCGATCTGCGAGACCACCCGGCCGTCGAGGTCGTAGTCCGTGCGCTCGGCCAGGGCCGTGGTGCCCAGCTGCGAGTTCGAATGCCGGATCCGCTGGCCCAGGCCGTCATAGGTGTAGCTGTCGATGAGGCTCTGGGTGCTTCCGTAGAGGCCCATGAACTGCTGGCGGTTCAGGATGCTGCCGTCGGCGAAGCGGATCTCGCTGACGCCGTAGCGTGCGCTGGTCAGCTGGTTGACCAGGACGATGTTGTCGCCCGTGCCGTTGGCGATGATCAGGTTGCTGCCGCTGCCGGTGAAGATCAGCTGGGCGGCGGTGATGCCGGGGCCCAGTTGAAGAATCGAGGTGCTGGTCGCGCCCGATCCCGCATCGGCCTCGATCCGCACGGCGCCGTAGCCGACGTTGAAGAGGAAGGTGTCGTCGCCGCCGTTGCCCTTGATGTAGTTGGCCACGCCGTTGGTGTCGAAGACCTCGCCGCCAGGCGTTCCGTACAGCAGGCGATTGGCGGTCGACCCCGTCGCGGCCAGGGCCAGCATCTGCTGGCGGCTGATCGTGGTTCCGTCGGCCAGCTCGATGGTGTCGACGCCGTAGGAGAACGGGCCGGTGGCGGAGTTGGTGTAGAACTGATCGTTGAGCTGGACCCGGCCCCCGCCGCCGACCGTGATGATCAGGTCGTCGCCGGTGGTGCCGGAGAAGGTCAGGTTGGCCATGCCGATGCCGGCGCCGAACCGCAGCACCGATCCAGACCCGCCGTACTGGTACTGCTGGATCTCGAGCGCGCCGTAACCGACATTGTAGAGGAAGGTGTCGGCGCCGCCGTTGCCGTTGATGTAGCGCGCCGCCCCCGTGGTGTCGAAGGTCTCGGCGCCCGAGGCGCCATAGAGGAATCGATTGGCGGCCGAGCCGATCGAGAGAATATCGAGCATCTGCTGACGGGTGAGCGTCGAGCCGTCGGCGAACTCTATCGATCCGACGCCGTAGTAGCTTCCGCTGGTGAACTGGTTGTTGATCTGGATCACGTCGCCGTTCGCGGCGCTGATGATCATGCCGCCGGTGCTGGTGCCGCGGAAGGACAGGTTCGAGAGCGTGTAGCCGGCGCCGAACCGCAGGACGGCGTTGGCGGCGTTGCCCTGGTTGATCTCCAGCGCGCCGTAGCCTGGATTGTAGATGATCGTATCGGCGCCGCCGCGACCATCGATGTAGTGGGCCTGGCCATTGGTGTCGATCACGTCGGCGCCGTCGGCGCCGTAGATGGTGCGATTGGCGGCCGAACCCGTCGTCACCATGGCGCCCAGTTGCGCGCGATTGAGCGTGGTCCCGTCGGCCAGCAGGACCGATGCGACGCCGTAGAAGGTTCCGCTGCTGAACTGGTCGTTGATCTCGATCCGGTCGCCGTTGGGACCGGTGATGATCAGGTCGCCGCCGATGCTGTCGAAGACCAGATTGGAAAGGGTGAGACCGGCGCCCAGCTGGAGGGTCGCGCCGGTCCCGCCGCGCTGGGTGATCTCAAGCGCGCCGTGTCCGGCGTTGTAGACGAACGTGTCGTTGCCGCCTTGGCCGTTGATGTATCGAACACCCGAGGTCGCGATCAAGGTCTCGGCGGCGGTCGTGCCGTTCAGCGAGGTCCCCGCCGGCGAGAGCGGCGTCGTGATCAGGGCGACCTGTTCGCGGCTGAGGGTGGTCCCGTCGGCGAACATGAAAGAGCCGATGGAATAGTAGGAGCTGCTGACGTGGGACCTGATCCGGATCGCGTCGCCATTCTGGCCGGTGACGAGCAGGTCGCCGCTATCGGATCTGAAGGTCAGGCTGGCCTGGGTGATGCCCGCGCCGAACTGCAGGATGGAGCCGGCGCTGTTGGGATTGTCGATCGTCAGCTCGCCATAGCCGAGATTGTAGACGAAGGTGTCGCCGCCGCCGCCGCCCTGGGCGAAGCTGGCGAAGCCCATGCTGTCGATGATGTCCGCGCCGCCGCTGCCGTAGATCTTTGCGTTGGCGGCCGATCCGGTGCTGACCAGGCTGGCCAGCTGCTGGCGGTTCAGCGTCGTTCCATCGGCGAACTGGACCGAGCCTACGCCCCACAATATGCCCACGAAAGGCGCGGCGAAATGGTTGCTGACGACGATCCGGTCGCCGTTGGCGCCGGTAATGATCAGGTCATTGCTAGTGTTGCTGGTGAAGCTGAGATTCGAGGTGCTCAGGCCCTCTCCCAGCACCAGGACCGATGTGCTGCCGCTCTGTTGGTCGATTTGCAGCGCGCCGTAGCCGGCCTTGTAGACGAAGGTGTCGGTGCCGCCGCCGCCGCGGATGTAGTGGGCCGCGCCCTTGCCGTCGAAGTAGTTGTTCCCCGAGGTTCCATAGAGGCTGCTGTTGAGGGTCGAGCCGATCGTCACCCGTTCCGCCAGCTGCTGGCGGGTCAGCGTCGTGCCGTCGGCGAACTCGATGAGGTCGATCCCCGCCACCGTGCTGCCGTACTGGCCGTTGACCTGGATCAGGTCGTTGGCGCCGCCGCCGATGATCAGGTTGCCCGAGGCGTCGCTCGAGATCGCCAGGTTTTCGGCCGTGAAGCCCGGTCCCATCCGCAGGATGGAGCCTGAGCCGGTCGCGGCGATCTCCAGGGCGCCGTATCCCGCATTGTAGATGAAGACGTCGGCGCCGCCGTTGCCCTGGGCGTAGAACGCCTGGCCCCGGCTGTCGAAGGTGTTGGCTCCCGATGTGCCGTAGAGGCGTCGGTTCCCGGCCGATCCGGTGGTCACCAGGCCGGTGATCTGCTGCTGGCTGAGCGTCGAGCCGTCGGCGAACTTGATCTGGGCGACGCCGTTGGACGAGGCGGCGAACTGGCCGGTCACGTGGATCCGGTCGCCCTGGGCGTTGATGATGACCAGGTTGCCGCTGCCGTCATTGCTGAAGGCCAGGTCGGACAGCGAGGTCCCGATGTCGAATTCGAGCACGGCGCCGCTCGACGTTCCGCCGGGCGCGTTGATCACCACCGAGCCGACGCCGCGGTTGAAGCGGAAGACGTCCGCCCCGCCATTGCCCTCGAGGACCGACGGGCCGCGGATGTCGAACTCGTCCTTGCCCGTGGTTCCCCGCAGGGTCAGCGGGTTGGACTTCGAGGTGTGGGCCAGGCTTACCAGGCGGCCCATGCCGTCGTAGGTGCGGGTCTCCACCGCCCCCACTTCGTTGATCGCGAAGCGGGCGTCGCGGAACACGTCGTAGCCGGTCTGCACCACGCCGCCGTCGGCGCGCCGCTCGGAGATCGCCAGCGCCTGGTCGTCGCCGTAGCCGCTGCCGGCGAGGAGTTGCCTTGTGGTGAGGGCGCCG